>NZ_MKJW01000081.1:0-61628 GCF_001942375.1 Kocuria sp. CNJ-770 | reverse complement strand
ATCTGCTCCACGACCCGCAGCATCTGCGTCACTCCGGACTCCTCCTCGTCCTCCTCCGGCTCCTGCTGCACCGACGGTCCGGGGTCAGCATCTCCGCGCGCACGATCTCCTCGGCCTGCATCTTCGACGCGTTCAACCGCCCCCACCGGGTCGCGTGCGGCGAAGGTGTCGCACTGGTCCAGGTCGCCGGTGCGGTAGCCGGCCCAGAACCACAGCTGGCGCTGGCGGGAGGTGCCGTGGGTGAAGGCCTCGGGGTTCACCCGGCCCTGCGTGGTGGCCTGGATGCGGTCGTCGCCGATGACGGACGCGGCGTTGAGCGCCTGCTCGAGCTGCTCGGGCGTCACCTCCTGCAGATCCACCGCCCCGGAGGTGTCGCCGGACGCGCCGCGGGCCCAGAGCCCAGCCAGGCAGTCCGCCTGCAGCTCGACCCGCACGGCGCCGGACTCCGGGCCCTGCGGGTCCTGCTGGGCGTAGCCGAGAGTGCCGATCTGGTGCTGGATGTGGTGGCCGAACTCGTGGGCGAGCACGTACTCCTCGGCCAGGGGCCCGCCCTCGGCCCCGAACTGGGACTGCAGCTCGTCGAAGAACGCCACGTCGAGCCACACGGTCCGGTCGGCCGGGCAGTAGAAGGGACCCACGGCCGAGGACGCGGTGCCGCAGGCGGTGGAGTCCCGGCCCTGGTAGAGCTCCAGGCCCGGCAGCACGTAGCGCTCGCCGGTGGCCTGCGGGAGGTAGCCCTCCCAGAACTGGTCGAGGCTCTGCGCGGTGGCGATCATCCGGCAGTCGCTGTACTGGTTGGCGTCCGCGCCGGTCTCGCAGTGCGCGAACTGCTCCTGCCCGGAGGACGGACCGCCGGTGTCCTGTCCGCCGCCGGTGAGGGCGTCGATGCCGTCCTGGCCGAAGAACAGCCCGACGACCAGCAGCAGCAGCGTGCCGCCGATCCCGCCGCCCACGGCCACGCCACGGCCGCCACCGCCGCCGCCGACCCGTCCGGAGTCCAGCTGGGAGTCGTTGCTGAAGGTCATGGGCAAAGCATAAGCGCACTGACGGTCGTGCGGTGCCGCTCAGTCGAATCCGCGGGCGGCGAGGGCCTGACCGGTGCGCTCGGCGTAGGCCACCGTGGAGATCACCGCGGGCGTAACCAGCAGCACCGGGTTGGGGCGCAGCCCGCGGGCGCGCACGGCGTCCCGCAGTTCGCCCACGGCGCCGACGACGAACGGGATCGAGCGCAGCATCAGGGACACGGCCAGGCCGATCCGCTCGGGGTCGGCGCCGACGAGCCGCACCGGGGTGCACAGCCACACGACGCCGTCGAGCAGCTCGGGCAGGGGAGTGGTGTGCATCAGCACGCGGGTGACGACGAGGAAGACCACGATGGTGGCCAGCACGTCGGCCGCCTGGCCCGGTCCGGTGGTGAGGACGTGGTAGACGCCCAGCAGGACCAGTACGGGCAGCGCGGGGGCCAGTCCGCGCCACCACTCGCAAGCCCGGACGCCGGCGGCGGTGCCCGCCACCAGGAGTCCCGCGGTCAGCGCGGCCGGGACCGGCCACGACGGGGCGAGGACCACGGCCACGGTCACGACGACGATGCCTATTCCCTTGCTCCACAGCGGGGCCCAGTGCAGCAGGCTCGTGCCGGGGGTGTAGCTGCCGAACAGGTCCGGGCCGCGGCTCACGGGGCGGCCTCCTGGGGGAAGCCGTGCGCGCACCAGCGCTCGTAGGCGGGCAGGACCTGCTCGGGGCGGCCGTCGGCCACCAGGCGCCCCTCGTGCAGGACCAGGACGCGGGACGCGGTCGCCGCGAGCCCAAGGTCGTGCGTGGAGATCAGCAGCTGGTGCGGCAGCCCGTCGAGCAGCCCGATCAGGCGCCCGCGATTGCGGAGGTCCAGCAGGGTCGTGGGCTCGTCCAACACGAGCACCTCGGGCTCCACGGCCAGCACGGCCGCGAAGGCCGCGAGCTGGCGCTCCCCGCCGGAGAGGTCGTAGATGCTGTGCTCGGCCCGGTGGGCGATCCCCACGCGCCCGAGCAGCGCGAGGGCCGCGGCGCGTCGTCGGGCCCGGGGGAGGCCGGTCCCGCGCAGGGACAGCTCGACGTCCTCCACGGGGGTGGGCATGACCAGCTGGGAGAGGGGATCGGTGAAGACGAAGCCCACGTGCCGACGGGCGGCGCGCACGTCACGGGCCACGTCGATGCCGTGCACGGTGACCTCGCCCGAGGCCGGGCGGGCGAGGCCGTTGAACAGGCGCAGGAACGTGGACTTGCCGGACCCGTTGAGCCCGACCACGGCGACCCGCCGCTCGGGAAGGGCCACGTCCACCCCGCGCAGCAGGGTCAGCTCACCGGAGGTGGTGGGGGCGGTGACGGTGACGTCGGAGCACACGAGGGCCTCGGCCCCGAAGGAGCCGGCCACGGGTCAGCGCGTGCCCGCGATCCGGGGGAACGCCTTGTGCACGCCCACGGCGATGACCGCGGCGAGCACGCACTTGACCAGGTCCCCGGGCCAGAACACGAGGTCCGCGAGGAAGGCGTCCTGGAGCGGCAGCTGCGCGTTGAGCACGAGGCCGACGATGCCGCCGACCCGGATCACCACGAACCCGGCGAGCGCGGCGAGCACCAGCCGCAGCGTGTACGTGCCGGTGCGCTCGTAGCGGGCGTTGGTGGCCCCGCCGTCGCCGGCCCGGCGGGCCGGGATCAGCCACTGCGCCACGTAGCCCGCGGCGGCCGCGGCGAAGGGGAAGGCCAGGATGTAGCCGGCGGAGGGGCCCGCGAGCACACCGAGGCCGCCGCGGAAGCCGGCGAAGATCGGCACGCCGATCAGCCCGACCAGGACGTAGAGCGCCACCGCCAGGAAGCCGCGCGTCCCGCCCAGGACCAGGCCCGTGAGGAACACGGCGAGGGTCTGCAGCGTCAGCGGCACCCCCGTCCCGCCCAGCGGGATGCCGGGCAGGACGGACAGGGCCGCGGTGAGGGCGGCGAAGACGGCGATGTTCGCGAGGTCCTCGGCGGTGACGGAGCGGCGGCGTTCGGTGTTGGTCATGGTTCCCAGACTAGGGCGTGCGTGCGTCCTCGCCGGAACCGGTGCCCCCGCCGGTCGAGTGCGGGGCGTCGTCGTCGGTGCTGTCGTCCTGCCGGACGGCGTCGCGCTCGGTGGCCCCGAAGCGGCCGCCCAGCGCCTGCTGATAGCGCATCCGCTGGTACTTCCAGCGCTCGGCCATCGTGGCCTTGGACTCGACGCGGTCCTTGGGGTTCACCGGGTCCGACCCCAGCACGGGGTCGTCGCCGACCTGGTAGCGGCTGGACCACACCTGGATCACGGCCCATGCCACGGCGGTGTACGGCACGGCCAGGATCGCGCCGAAGATGCCGCCGACCAGGGTGCCGACGGTCAGGGCGAGCAGGACGATGAGCGCGTGCAGGCTCAGCGTGCGGCCCATGATGATCGGCTGCAGGATGTTGCCCTCGATCTGGTTGACGAGCACGATGATGCCCACGACGATCAGAGCCTCCACGGGTCCGTTCGTCACGAGGGCGACCAGGGCGGCGATGATGCCGGCGATGGTCGCGCCGACCACGGGAATGAAGGCGGTGACGAACACGAGCACGGCCAGCGGCAGGGCCAGCGGGACGCCCACGAGCACGAGACCCACACCGATGAAGACGGCGTCGATGAGCGCGACGAGGGCGGTGCCGCGCACGTAGCCGCCCAGCACCTGGGCGCCCCGGTCCACGGACTCGGCGAGCTTCGCCCGGCGCTCGCCGCGGAACCAGCGCAGCGTGAAGTTCCACATCTTCTCCCCGTCCTTGAGGAAGAAGAAGAGGATGACGATCATCAGGACGAGGCCGGTGACGAACGACGCGGCCGCGGAGAGACCGCTCAGGCGCTTCCGGCGAAGCTGCCGCTGGTGACGAACTCGGTGGCCCGGCGCAGCGCGGCGTCGATGCTGGCCGTGTCCACCGGCAGCGGGGTGGACTCGAGCAGGCGGCGCAGCTCGTTCCAGCCCTCCGACGCCTGGGACGCGAGCGTGTCCCACTGGGCGCGCACGGTGAACACGATGCCGGCGATCACGCCGCCGAGCAGCAGGAGGATGCCCAGGAACGCCGTGAGGGTCGCGAGCAGGTTCGACCAGCCCTTGCGCTCGAGCCACTTCACGACCGGCCCCACCGCCGAGGCGAGGATGAGGGCGACCATGGCCGCGATGACCACGACCTTGATCCGCAGCAGGACCCAGACGAGGCCCACCACCACGGCGGCCACGAGCAGCGTCTGGGCGGCGCGGGAGCCGGCCCGCCCGAGCGAGTCCGCCCAGGGACCCACCGCGGGAGCCAGCGCCTGGGTGGTCTCCTCGAAGCCGGCGGGCTCGACCCCGGGGCCCATGGCCGGCACCCCGCCGGTGCCGGAGTCGGCCCGGCCGCCGAGGACGCTCTCGGCGTGCAGCGGGGCGGTCGACGAGCCGCCGGGGCGGCGGGGTGGTTGGTCCGGGCGGGGCGACGTGGCCATGCGGGGCTCCTCGGGGAAGGCGGCGGTCGGGGGTGCGGTCGTGCGAGGACGACCGGGCTCGGTCCAACCCTAAGGCGGCTGACGGAAGGGTGTCCACCGGTCAGGGCGCACGCGGGCCCGCCGCGCCGGTGCGTCGGCACTGGTCAGGCGCGGCCGTCCACCTCGAACACCGCGGTCAGCACGTGCCGGCGGCGGGCCGCGACGTCGTGCATGAGCGCCGGTGCGTCGTCGAAGCCCACGACGTCGCTGATCAGGTGCTCGCGGACCTCCGCGGCGTGGGCGCCCAGCAGCCGGATCGTCTCCGCGGAGAGCCGGGCCCGGTCCCAGGCGTGGGCGAGACCGCGGGGCACCCGCCCGATCTGGGCGCAGCGCAGGCTCAGCCCGTTGTGGTGGAACTCCTCGCCCAGCCGCACCGCGTCGGCGCCCTCGGTGTAGAACGCCAGGTCGATCACGCTGCCCTGGGGCCGGACGGCCCGCAGCGCCGCGTGCAGCGCGCCGGGCTTGCCGCGGCACTGGAACACGACGTCGGCCCCGTGCTCGCCCGCGCCGTGGCGCCAGCGGGTCTTGAGCACCCGCCCCGGGTCGTCGTCGAGGTCCAGCGGGAGGAAGCCCAGCCGCTCCGCGACCGCCCGCCGGCGCGGGTCGGCGTCGGCCACGGCCACCTCCCGGGCGCCCAGCGCCCGGGCGAACAACCCGGTGACCAGGCCCACCGGGCCGGCGCCGGTGACGAGCACCAGCCTCCCTGCCACGCCGTCGCCGAGGCCGCGCACCGGCCCGGCGTCGGCGGCCGCGTGCAGCAGCCCGTTGGCGCAGATCGGGCCGAAGTGGGCCACGAACACGCCCAGCAGCGGGTCGAGCCCGGCGGGCAGCGGAACCAGGTGCTCGCTCAGCGGGTCGGCGACGTGGGCGGTGGCGTGGCCGTAGGCCGAGGCCAGGACGTCGCCCGCTCGGAAGGCCGGGGTGCGGGACTCGGCCACCCGGGCGACCTCCATGTAGCCCAGCCGGCGCACGGGGTAGCCCTGCTCGGGCACGCCGGGGCGGAACAGGCCGAGCTCGGTGTCGTGCCGCGAGTGCAGGCCCGGGTGGTCTCCCTTGAGGAAGGCCAGCTCCGTGCCGGCCGACAGCCCGGTGACCAGCGTCTCCAGGAGCAGTCCGCCCTGCGGCACCTCCGGCAGCTCCTCCTCGGCGATCTCGAGCCGTCCCCGGGCGGGCACCACGATGTTGCGCCGGGCGCTCACCCGAGCTCCTCCAGTGCCACTGCCCGGCCCGTGCGGGCCGACTGCGCGATGGCGCAGGCGAGCCGGTGGGTCCGCAGCGCCTCGCCGTAGGGCACCCGGGTGGTCTCGCGCTCACCGCGCACGGCCTCGAGGAACTCCCGGTCCACGGCGACCCGCGGGTCCTCGGCCGGGGCGTGCTCGGTGCGCTCGGCGGGCCAGAAGGCCGTGAGCCCGTCCTCGGCCAGCTCCAGGACCAGGCCGCGGCTGACCGTGTGCAGAGCGGCGCGGTGCTTGACGGCCAGCGCGGAGGTTGCCGCCAGTGTGGCGACCGCCCCGGACCGGAACCGGACGGTGGCGGCGGTCGCGTCGTCGACGTCGCCGTCGTCCGGGCCGGTGCCCTCCGGGGTGCCGCGGACCCCGGCGGCGTAGACCTCCACGGCCTCGCCGAGCAGGAAACGGGCCGTGTCCAGCACGTGCGTCAGCTGCTCGACGACCTGCCCGCCCGACCGGTCCGCCCGGCCCCACCAGGCACCGGCGGACGCTTGTCGAGCCAGTAGCCGTTGGCCAGCAGCGGCGGGGCCTCCGCGAGCAGGTCACGGGCCAGCACGGCGGTGTCCAGACAGCGCCAGTGGTAGCCGGTGCCCGTGACGACCCCGGTCTCCTCGACCTGCCGGCCGATTCGCTCGGCGACGTCCAGGCCGAGGCCCACGGGCTTCTCCACGAACAGCGCCTTGCCGCGCTCCAGGGCGGCGGACTCCGCGGGCCCGTGGGCGAAGGGCGGGACGCAGACGTACACGGCGTCGGCCTCCACCGCGTCGAGGGCCTGGTCCGGGTCGGTGAAGCACGGGACGTCGAGCTCGGCCGCGAGGGCCTCGGCGGCAGGACGGTGCGCGTCGGTCACGCTGACCACGCTGGCCCCGCCCAGCCCGTGCAGCACCCCGACGTGGCGCCGGGCCACGGAGCCGGCCCCGACGAGGGCGATCCTGAGCGTCATGCGGGGTTCTCCTCCAGCAGCCGGTGGTACAGGTCCAGGTAGCGCCGGGCCATGCCCGCCGGGGTCCACTGCTCGGCGGCCTCCCGGCACGCCTGCGGGTCCAGGGTGTCGAGCTGGTGCAGGTGCCGGACGAGGTCGTCCTCCTCGGCGGCCAGGAAGCCGGTCCGCCCGTGCTCCACGAGCGAGGGCAGCACCCCGCGCGGCGTCCCGACCACCGGCACCCCCCGGGCCAGCGCCTCGACCACGCCGGTGGCGCCGGGCTCGGCCCAGCGGATGGGGCTGAGCAGGGCCCGGGCGGAGCGCAGCAGCCGCTCCTTGCGCTCGCCGGCCACACCGCCCACCCAGGTCACCGAGGTGCCGTCGACCAGGGGCCGCACCTCGTCGAGCCAGTAGCGGACGTCGGGTGGCGCCCAGCGCCTCGTCGCCCTCGGCGAGCCGGCGCTCCAGCTCCTCCGGGTCGTCGATCCCGGCCACGGGGCCGGCCAGGACGAGGGGCATCCCGGCCCGGCGGCAGATCCGCGCCGCCACGTCCTGGGCCTTGTCGGCGGTGATCCTCGCCAGCACCAGCGCGTGTTCACCGGGGGGCGCCGACACCTCGAGCGGCGGCGGGGCCGCCAGCGGCACCACGCCCAGCGTCTGCCGGCGCAGGTTCGCCGGCGCCCTCTCGAGCTGGGAGGCGGAGACCGCGGCGAAGCGCACCCGTCCGCGGCCGTCGAACGCCGAGTAGAACTCCGCGTGCTTGCGCAGGTCCCAGTGCAGGGTCTGCAGGGTCGGCGGGGCGGCCCTGCCCATGGCGGCGAGCACGGAGGGGCCCACGACCTCCAGATGGTCGTGCACCACGTCCCAGCGGTCCCGGTCCCGCAGGGCCTCCACCAGGACCTGCATGTGGGCGTGGGCGA
Organism: Kocuria sp. CNJ-770; assembly: GCF_001942375.1. Lineage (NCBI taxonomy): Bacteria > Bacillati > Actinomycetota > Actinomycetes > Micrococcales > Micrococcaceae > Kocuria > Kocuria sp. CNJ-770. Next base: position 54,020 of record NZ_MKJW01000081.1, on the reverse strand, counting down.
TGCCGGAGACCCGGTTGTAGGGCATCGCGATGGACCGGAACGCCGGCTCCGGCAGCGGCCGCAGGTGGTCGTCCGCCTCGAGCGTGCTGGGTCCCACGGTGGCCAGCGTGACGTGCACCCCCGCCCGCCGCAGCTCCGGCACCAGGGTGGCGACCACCGTCTCGATCCCGCCGTAGCCGGACGGGGGCACGGGCAGCCAGGGGCCCGCGTTCACGAGCACCCGAAGCCCGCTCATGCGACGCGGCCGACGAACCGGGCCCGGTACTCGGGGACGCCCGCCATGGGCGGGCGCTCGCGGACGCTGACGTCGTGGGTCTCGGCGAGGAACCGCTCGCCCTGGCGCAGGAACTGCACGAGCTGACCGTGCTCGCCGGCCACCGGGGCCTCGCAGCGCAGCCGCGCCTGGACCGTCAGCTGGATCTGGGCGGCCATCCGCGCCAGGGCCGCGTCCGAGGAGTTGCGGTGCGAGCGCACGCCCAGGTCCACCTGGGCCATGGCGTCCAGGCCCACGGCCTCCAGGACGTCGATGAGCATCGCGATCTCCACCCCGTACCCGGAGACGAAGGGCACCCTCTCCAGCAGCGCCCGGCGCCCGGCGTACTCCCCGGCCAGCGGCTGGACCAGACCCGCCAGCTGCGGCCAGAACAGGTTGAGCAGCGGGCGGGCCACCAGCTCCGTGACCCGCCCGCCGCCGGCGGGCAGGATGGTGGTGCCGTCGTGCAGCGGGCGGTCGTAGCAGCTCTTCACGAACTGCACCCCCGGCTCGGTCAGCAGCGGGCCCAGCAGGCCCACGACGAAGCGCGTGTCGAACTCCCGCAGGTCCGCGTCGACGAACGCGAGAACGTCCCCGGTGGTCACGGCCAGGGACTTCCACAAGGCCTCGCCCTTGCCGGGGACGTTGCCGTGGGCGGGCAGGATCTCCGCCTGCCGGTGCACGCGGGCCCCGGCCGCCGCGGCGACCGCCGCCGTGGCGTCCGTGGAGTCCGAGTCGATCACGACCAGTTCGTCGATCAGCGCCACGTCCTCCATGAGCTCCCGCCGCAGCGCGGCGACGATCCGGCCCACCGTCGCGGCCTCGTCGCGGGCCGGCAGCACCACGCTGACCCTCGTGCCGGCCTTCCGGCCGCAGAGCTGCTCCGGGGACCACTGCCGGGCGTGGTAGCTGCGGGTGCCGAACCACTGCTGGACGTCCTGTCGCATGTTGCCCGCTTCCGCCGCTGGGAAATGACGATGGGGAATACTGGCAGGTGACCGACCAGTTGCCGTCGGACGATACCGAGCGCCCCCGCCCGCCGGGAAGACCCGCACGATTATGTCGCCGGCGCGGAAGTGGGGACGGGCACGGGGCCGCCGACGAGAGGCAGGGATGAGCCAGCAGGGGACCGATCCGGCAGCGGGGCGCCGGCGTCTGGTGCTGTGGCGTCACGGGCGCACCGCGTGGAACGTCGAGAAGCGCGCCCAGGGGCAGGCCGACATCCCGCTGGACCCGGTGGGGCGCCGGCAGGCCCGGAGCGTGGCGCCGGTGCTCGCGGCGATGGAGCCCGCGTTCGTGTGGTCGAGCGACCTGCAGCGGGCCCGGCACACCGCCCGCGAGCTCGCGGCCCTCACCGGCCTCGAGCTTCGGCTCGACGCCCGGCTGCGCGAGTACGACGTGGGCATCCGGCAGGGCACCACCTTCGCCGAGTTCCGCGAGAGCCACCCCGACGTCTACGAGCGGTTCTTCACCCAGAACGACTACCGGGTGCCCGGGGCGGAGCTGCCCTCGGAGGTCGACGCCCGGATGGCGGCCGTGCTCGGCGACGCCGCGGCCGCGCTCGAGGAGGGCCGCACCGGGGTGCTCGTCGGCCACGGCGCGGCCCTGCGCAGCGGGCTGCTGGCCTTCCTGGGGGCCCCGCCCGAGCTCCGGGACATGTTCGCGGGGATGGCCAACTGCGCCTGGACCGTGCTGCAGGAGCACCCGCACCGGGGCTGGCAGGTCGCCGACTACAACGCGCGCACCCTGCCGGGCGAGTCGTCGGCGCTGGCCGACGAGATGCCGGCCCACCACGTGAGCAAGAACGCGGACCCGGCCGGCTGAGCGGGGTGCCGCCGGGGAACGGGGGCCGGTAGGATGGATGGGTTGCCCGTTCGGGCGCTGACCCCGCCCCGCACCCTGCCGAAAGGTCTCCTCCGTGATCACTGTCCAGAACCTCGAACTGCGTGCCGGTGCCCGGCTGCTCATGGACGAGGTCAACTTCCGCGTGGACAGGGGGGACAGGATCGGGCTCGTCGGCCGCAACGGCGCCGGCAAGACGACGATGACGAAGGTCCTCGCGGGGGAGACCCTGCCCGCGGCCGGGACCGTCACGCGCACGGGGGCGATCGGCTACCTCCCGCAGGACCCCAAGGTCGAGGACATGGAGCAGCTCGCCCGGGACCGGATCCTCTCCGCCCGCAATCTGGCGGGCGTCGTCGCCCGGCTGCGCGCGGCCGAGCAGGACATGGCCTCCGAGGACGACGCCGTGCGGGACAGGGCGATGCGCGGCTACGACCGGCTCGAGGCGGAGTTCCTCGCCGGCGGCGGCTACGCGGCCGAGTCCGAGGCGGCGACGATCACCTCCAACCTCGACCTGCCGGAGCGCATCCTGAGCCAGCCGCTGCGCACCCTCTCCGGCGGTCAGCGCCGCCGCGTGGAGCTGGCGCGGATCCTGTTCTCGGACGCCGACATCATGCTCCTGGACGAGCCGACCAACCACCTGGACGCCGACTCGGTCGTCTGGCTGCGGGAGTTCCTGAAGAACTTCCAGGGCGGGCTGCTCGTGATCTCCCACGACGTCGAGCTCATGGAGATGGTGGTCAACAAGGTCCTGTACCTGGACGCCAACCGCTGCGTCATCGACCTGTACAACATGGGCTGGAAGAACTACCTGCTCCAGCGCGAGCAGGACGCCCACCGCCGCAAGCGCGAGTACGCCAACGCGGAGAAGAAGGCCACCGCGCTGATGGACCAGGCGAACAAGATGCGCGCCAAGGCCAGCAAGGCCGTGGCCGCCCAGCAGATGATCAAGCGCGCCGAGCGGCTCATGCAGGGCCTGGAGGGCGAGCGCCAGGCCGACAAGGTCGCGAACATCCGCTTCCCCAAGCCCGCCGACTGCGGCAAGACCCCGCTCACCGCACGGGACCTGTCGAAGTCCTACGGGTCCCTGGAGATCTTCAACGACGTGGACCTCGCCATCGACAAGGGCTCCCGCGTGGTCATCCTCGGCTTCAACGGCGCCGGCAAGACCACGCTGCTGCGGATGCTCGCCGGGGAGGCCGAGCCCGACACCGGTGAGGTGATCCCCGGCCACGGGCTCAAGCTCGGCTACTTCGCCCAGGAGCACGACACCCTGGACCCGCAGCGCACCGTCCTGGAGAACATGCGCTCCGCGGCCCCCGACCTCGCCGACACGGAGGTCCGCAACGTCCTGGGCTCGTTCCTCTTCCAGGGCGACGACGTCTCCAAGCCCGCCGGGGTGCTCTCCGGCGGCGAGAAGACCCGGCTGGCGCTGGCCACGCTCGTGGCGTCCTCGGCGAACGTGCTGCTGCTCGACGAGCCGACGAACAACCTGGACCCGGCCTCCCGCCGCGAGATCCTCAACGCCCTGCGCACCTACGAGGGCGCGGTCGTGCTCGTCTCCCACGACGAGGGCGCGGTGGAGGCGCTGGACCCCGAGCGCGTGGTGATCCTGCCCGACGGCACCGAGGACCTGTGGAGCCAGGAGTACCAGGACCTCATCTCCCTGGCCTGATCCCCGGATGCCCGGCGGGGACCGCCGCGACAGGGGCCGGGGACGGCCCGGCACGGAAGGACGTGACGTGGACACCTCGCTCCCGGACCGGATCCGCGCGGGACTGCGCCAGCGCGACCTCGAGGAGGTCCGTGACCGGGTGCTGCAGTGGGACCTGGCCGAGCAGGTGGAGCTGCTCGAACGCCTGTCGGCGCCGGAGCGTGCCGTGGTCTACCGGCTGCTGCCGCGCGAGGCCGCCTTCCAGGCCTTCGGACGCCTCGACACGCCGCTGCAGGGTGAGCTGCTGACGGCGCTGCAGTCCGAAGAGGTCAGCGGACTCGTGGCGGAGCTGGACCCGGACGACCGGGTCAAGCTCCTCGACGAGCTCCCGGTGACCGTGGCCCGCACCCTGCTGGTGGATCTCTCCCCGGAGGAGCAGGACGCGACCGGGCTGGTCATGGGCTATCCCCCCGGTTCCGTGGGGCGCAGGATGAGCCCCGAGTTCGTGGCCCTGGACCGGGAGATGACGGTGGAGCAGGCCCGGGCCGCGGTGCTGGAGCGGATCCACGACGCCGAGACCGTGTACGCGCTGCCCGTCCTGGACGGGCAGCAGCGGCTGTGCGGGATCGTGGGGCTCCGGCGCCTCCTCGCCACGGACGGGTCCGCGCCCCTCGGGCAGATCCTGCGCGAGGCGGTGACCGTGGAGGCCCACACGCCGGCGGAGGAGGCCGCCCGGCGGTGCGCGGAGGAAAAGCTGCTCGCCCTGCCCGTGGTCGACGGCACCGACCGGCTGGTCGGCATCCTCACCTTCGACGACGCCCTGGACGTCCTCGAGGAGGCCGAGTCCGAGGACGTCGCCCGGTCGGGCGGGGCGGAACCGCTGCGGCGCCCGTACCTGTCGACGCCGGTGCGCGCCATCGTCCGCTCACGCGTCCTGTGGCTCCTGGTCCTGGCGGTCGGGGCGACGCTCACCGTGCGGGTGCTCGAGGTGTTCGAGGCCGCGCTGGAGCAGATGGTGGTGCTGAGCGTGTTCATCCCGCTGCTGATCGGCACGGGCGGGAACACGGGCAACCAGGCGGCGACCACGGTCACCCGGGCCGTGGCGCTCGGGGACGTGCGGGTGCGCGACGTCGGACGTGTGGCCCTCCGCGAGGTGCGGGTCGGTGCGCTGCTGGGCGCCGCGCTGGGCACCGCCGGCCTCCTGGGCGTGGGCCTGCTCTACGGCTGGGCGGTGGGGGCGGTGATCGGCCTGACGCTGCTGTCCGTGTGCGTGCTCGCCGCGACCGTGGGCGGGGTCATGCCGCTGGTGGCACGAGCCCTCAAGGTCGACCCCGCGGTGTTCTCCAATCCCTTCATCACCACGTTCGTCGACGCCTCCGGGCTGGTCGTGTACTTCCTCATCGCGACCGCCGTGCTCGGGCTCTGACGGGACGCGCGAGGACGGGACCCCCGGTCAGCGGGCCTCGCGGCCGGCGCGGGCCGCGTCGCGCTCGAGGGCGTCCAGCAGGGCGTCCTCCTCGTCCTCCCAGCTGGGGCGGGCGCGCCGGCGCTGCGGTTTCGGGCGCATCAGGGACTTCAGGTGCGGGGGCATGTCGTCGGCCATCTCCATCTGCCGGATGACGAGCTCTTCGTCGCCCTCGCCGATGTAGGTGCCGTCCTCGTCGTAGAACTGGGAGAGGTGGCGTTCCATCTCCGCGGCGTACTGGCGGTCCCACTCGTCGTTGCGGGCCTGCTGCCGGGCGGCGTAGCCGTAGGCCACGAAGAACAGGGCCGCGAACGCGTACCACTGCAGGGAGTAGGACAAGTGCGGCCCGGAGTCGATCTCGGGCTCGGGCGGCGGCACCGGCGCCACGGCCGGGGCCGGGTCCTCGGCGAAGACCTCCGCGAAGGCGGCCGTGCCGATGGGCAGACCCCACCGTTGCCGGAGCTCCTCGAGGTCGATGGTGGCGATCTGGCCCTCCGGGGCCCCGCGGTCCACGGCGGGCTCGCCGGGCTGCAGCCGTGCGGTGACGGTGACCTCGCCGGCGGGCGGGTCGGGGACCTCGTCGGGCATCCCGTTGGCGGCCGAGCCGGTGGGGATCCAGCCCCGGTCCAGCACGATCACGTCCCCGTCCTGGGTGCGGAAGGGGACGAGGACCTCGTAGCCGACCTGTCCGTCCTGGGGGCGGTTGCGCACGAGGACCTCGTCCTCGGGCAGGTACTGCCCGGTGAGGGCCACCGGGTGCCAGGTGAGCCGCTCGTCGAGGGCGGTGAACTGGGCGGCCGCCTCGTCCCCGGTGAGCGGGTCGGCCCGGTAGTTCTGCGTGATCTTGGCGTTCTCCCCGACCAGGTGGTCGTTGCGGTCCATCTGCCACCCGCCCAGGTACACGGCCAAGGCCGCGGCGGCGCAGGCCAGCAGGAACCAGAGGAGCCACTTCCCGCTGAGCAGGAACCGGTAGTCGCTCACGGGCGGGCCTCCTCCGCCGGACCCTCGTGGCCGAGCGGGACGGTGTCCTTCCAGAAGCCGCGGGCGCCCAGGAACTGCTCGAGGTCCTCGCGGTGGTCCGGGCACGCCAGCCAGATCTTGCGGCGCTCCGGGGTGTGGATGCGGGGGTTGTTCCAGCGGATCTGCCAGGCGGCGTCCGCGCGGCAGCCTTGCGGGAGCACTGGGGGGTGTCGGGCCCGGCCGGGGGAGCGCCGGACCCTCGCGGGGACAGCGATCCGAGCAGGTCGAACTCCACGGCGGTCGTGCTCCTCAGGGTCTGCGGTCGGAATCCCGGCGCAGCCGGCGGCGGGCTCAGGCCGCGCCGCGGCGCCGGGGGGTGTCGTCCTCGACAGTAGCGGAGGAAGCCGGATCCCCGCTGGGAGCGGCGGTGCGCCCCGTCCCGGTGCTCCCGGTCCTCGGGCCCTCGGTGCCGTGCTGGTCCTCGTCCTCCGCGTGGCCGGTGGTGAACTCGCCCTCGAGCACGAAGTCGATCGCCGGCGGCGCCGCCCGCGGCGCCGGCTCGGGGGCGGCCGCCAGCGCCGGGGCCGCCGGTGGCTCGAAGTAGTGGCTGGTCCGCGTGGAGCGGTCGTTGCTGTTCGCCAGCAGCACCGCCATCCAGGGCAGGATGGCGACGCCGAGGATCGCGACGCCGCGGACCCAGATGTTGTCCACCGCCACGAACACGAGCAGGCACAGGATCCGCAGGCCCATCTGGATGCTGTAGACCTTCATCCGGTGGTTCATGTCCTGCGTGTGCGATCCGGCCGTGGCCGTGATGGAGTGGACGTCGTCCTGACCGGCGGTCTCGCCGGTCGTCAGATAGCGATTGCTCATGGTCCTCCCAACAGACGTTCCATTCTCTCACCGGGGTCCGACATCCGGCAGGGCCTCCCGGAGGCTACCGGTCGGTCGCCCGGGTCGCCCGGTAGGATCGGAGGGATCTTCCCCGGGCCCCGCCTCCTGTGCGGACGGCGGGCCCGGCCACCCCGACCGAAAGGCACCGTTCCCCATGGCAGACGAGCAGCGCAGCCCGGCCCCCCGCACCGTCCTCGTGACCGGCGGCAACCGCGGGATCGGACGGGCCATCGCGCAGGCCTTCCGGGACGGCGGGGACAACGTGGCCGTCACCTACCGCTCCGGGGAGGCCCCCGAGGGCTTCTTCGCGGTGCAGGCCGACGTCACGGACGCCGCGTCGATCGACGCGGCGTACAAGGCCGTCGAGGCCGAGTTCGGCCCCGTCGAGGTGGTCGTCGCCAACGCCGGGATCACCCGCGACACCCTGCTGCTGCGGATGAAGGAGCAGGACTTCCAGGACGTCGTGGACACCAACCTCACCGGAGCCTTCCGGGTGGTCCAGCGCGCCGCGAAGGGTTTCATGCGGCTCAAGCGGGGCCGCGTGGTGCTCATCTCCTCCGTGGTGGGGCTCTACGGCTCGCCCGGCCAGGTCAACTACGCCGCCTCCAAGGCCGGGCTGGTCGGCATGGCCCGCTCGATCACCCGTGAGCTGGGCGGGCGCAACGTCACCGCCAACGTCGTGGCCCCCGGATTCATCAACACGGAGATGACCGCGGCCCTGCCCGAGGAGACCCAGCAGAACTATCTCGCCTCCATCCCGGCCGGCCGCTTCGCCGAGCCCGAGGAGGTCGCGGCGGTCGTGCGCTGGGTCGCCTCCGACGAGGCGAAGTACGTCTCCGGCGCCGTCATCCCCGTGGACGGCGGCCTGGGCATGGGCCACTGAGCCCCGCCCACCCCGTTCCCGCACGTTCCACCGCACACCGTCCACTGCGCGCTCCCCGCGCGCGTCCTCCACGCACACGTTCCACCGAAGGAGCACCATGAGTTCACTCGCAGGCAAGACCGCGGTCGTCACCGGGTCCTCGCGCGGCGTCGGCGCCGACACCGCCAAGCTGCTGGCCGCCCAGGGCGCCAACGTCGTCGTCAACTACCGGCAGAAGGCGCCCCGCGCCAACAAGGTGGTGCGGGAGATCGAGGAGGCCGGCGGCCACGCGATCGCGGTGCAGGCCGACATGACGGCCCCCGAGGACGTCCGCGGCCTCTTCGCCCGGGCCGTGGAGGCCTTCGGCGGGGTGGACGTGCTGGTGCTCAACGCCTCCGGCGGGATGGAGTCGGACCTCGGCGAGGACTACGCGCTCCGGCTCAACCGGGACGCCCAGGACGACACCCTCACCGCCGCGCTCGAGCACCTGCCCGAGGGCGGGCGCGTGGTCTTCGTCACCAGCCACCAGGCGCACTTCATCAACGACGTCGAGACCATGCCCGAGTACGTGCAGGTCGCGAAGTCCAAGCGCGCCGGCGAGGACACGCTCACCGCCCGCATCCCCGAGCTGACGGAGAAGGGCATCACGTTCGTGGTGGTCTCCGGGGACATGATCGAGGGCACGGTGACCGCCACCCTGCTCAACCGGGCCCGGCCGGGCGCGCTCGAGCAGCGCCGCGAGGCCGCGGGCAAGCTCTACTCCGTGCGGGAGTTCGCCGAGGAGATCGCGCGGATGGTCACGGCCGAGGTCCCCACCGGGCACGTGGAGCTCGTCGGCGGGGCCGACGACTTCCTCGCCCAGGCCGGGCAGGAGTAGCCCCGCCGGGCCCCCGGCGTACGACGGGGCAGCGGCGCCGCTCCGCCCGGGTGTCCCCGGCCGGAGTGGCGCCGTTCCCGTCCCCGGCGCGGTGCGCTGTCCGGGGCGGGTGAGATGCTTCTCACATCGTCGATCCGGCGGCCGTTCCCGGGAGCAGGGCGGGACCGGCCGGGACAGGGGCCGTGCGCCCCGGAAGGGGGCCGCGCCGTGACCCGTCCGCTCATCGAGGTCGAGGGGCTCATCAAGGCCTACCGGTCGCGCACGCGCACCGTCCACGCCCTGGCCGGTCTCGACCTGTCGGTGCCGGAGGGCATCGTCAAGGGACTCCTGGGCCCGAACGGCGCCGGGAAGACCACGGTCGTGAAGGTGCTCACCACGCTCGTCGTCCCGGACTCCGGCACGGCGCGGATCGACGGGGTGGACGTGGTCGCCGAGCCCGCATGGATCCGGCGGATGATCGGGGCCTCCGGCCAGTACGCCGCGGTCGACGAGAACCTCACCGGCACCGAGAACCTGCGGATGGTGGGCCGGCTCTACCACCTGGGCGGTGCCGCCGCCCGCCGCCGGGCCACGGAGCTGCTGGAGCTGTTCGGCCTCGAGGAGGCGGGGGACCGGCCCGTGAAGGGGTACTCGGGAGGCATGCGGCGCCGCCTCGACCTCGCCGGGGCGCTGGTCATCCGGCCCCGGGTCCTGTTCCTGGACGAACCGACCACCGGGCTCGACCCGCGCAGCCGGATCGGCCTGTGGGAGGTGATCCGCTCGCTGGTGGCGGACGGCACCACGGTGCTGCTGACCACCCAGTACCTCGAGGAGGCCGACCAGCTCGCCGACGAGATCTCCGTCATCGACGACGGCAGCGTCATCGCGGCGGGTACCCCGGACGAGCTCAAGGCCCAGGTGGGCGGGCACCGCGTCGTGGTCGTGCTGCAGGACGGTGCCGACGCCGGGCGGGCCGCGGCCGTGCTCGCCCGGCACGGGGAGGGCGCCCCCGTGCCGGCCGAACCGGGGCGGGAGCTGGAGGTCGCCGTCCGGGAGGGCCCGCCGGCGCTGCAGCGGATCCTCGCCGACCTCGACGCCGACGGCGTGCGCCTGCACGACGCCGGCATGCGCCGGCCCACGCTCGACGACGTGTTCCTCTCCCTCACCGGGCGCCCGACCGCGGTGGGACCCGGTCCGGACGCACAGGACGCCGGCGCCGCCGTGGCCGCGTCCGGGGACGGGCGGCACCGGTGAGCACCCGCACGCTGCCGGGGGCGACCAGCCCGGGCGCCGGCCTGGGCACCTGGGCCGCCGACGGCTGGACCGTCACCCAGCGCAACCTGATCAGGCTGCGGCGCTCGCCGGACCTGCTGGTCTTCGCCGTGCTCCAGCCGGTGATGTTCGTGCTCCTGTTCAGCCAGGTCTACGGGGGGTCGATCCAGGTGCAGGGGACCGACTACACCCAGTACCTGATGGCCGGGATCTTCGGGCAGACCGTGCCCTTCGGCTCCACGTTCTCCGGGGCGGGCATGGCCCAGGACCTCAAGGAGGGGATCGTGGACCGCTTCCGGACGCTGCCGATGAGCCCCTCGGCCGTGCTGGTGGGGCGCACCAACAGCGACCTGGTGCTCAACGCCGTGTCCATGGTGATCATGATCGGCACGGGCTTCGTGGTCGGCTGGCGGTTCACCACGTCGGTCGGGTCGTTCCTCGCCGGGATCGCCCTGCTGCTGCTGTTCAGCTACGCGTTCAGCTGGGTCATGGCGCTGGTGGGGATGAGCGTGCGCAGCCCGGAGACCGTGAACAACGCCTCCTTCATCATCCTGTTCCCGCTGACGTTCATCTCCAACGCGTTCGTGCAGTCCCAGAACCTCCCGGGCCCGCTCGAGACCTTCGCCAACTGGAACCCCGTCTCCGCCCTCGTACAGGCCGCCCGTCAGCTGTTCGGCAACACCGGCTCCGCCCCCGTGCCCGACGTGTGGCCGATGCAGCACCCGGTCCTGACCGTGGTGGCCGGCAGCGTGCTGCTGCTCGTGGTGTTCGTGCCGCTGTGCCTGCGCAAGTTCGCCACCGTGAGCTCGCGCTAGCCGTGGCGCCGCGCACGGTGCCCGAGCGGGTCCGGTGGGCCGTCGATCAGCTGCCGCTGCGGCCGGGGCGCCGGGTGCTGGAGGTGGGCTGCGGGTCCGGCGCGGCCGCCGGGCTGGTGTGCGCGCGGACCGGCGGGGGGCACGTGCTCGCGCTCGACCGCTCCGCGACCGCCGTCACCAGGACCGTCGAGCGCAACCTCGGCGCGGTGCGGGCCGGCGTGCTCACCGTCCGGCAGGTCGCCCTCGCAGAGCTGTCGGTTCCGGCGGCCTCCTTCGACGTCGCGTTCGCGGTGGACGTGAACCTCTTCTGGACCACGCCGGCGGATGCCGAGCTGTCCGTGCTGCGGCAGGCCCTCGCACCGGGCGGCACGCTGCTCGTCGCCTACGGGCCGGGACCGCGCCCGGGGCGGCAGGCCGACGTGCTGCGGCGGGTGCGGGCCGCGGTGGACGCGCACGGATTCGTCGCTCCGCTCGTACTGGTCGAGGACCGGGGCAGCGGGGTCCTGGCGGGCACCCCGGCCGGCGGGGAGCCCGCCCCGCCCCCGGCCGCGCATCCCGGCGCTCATCCCGCCCGGCGAAGGTGACGGCTCTGTGACGCCCTGTACCGGCCGGAGGTGCTACCCATGGGGGACCCGGCAGTGAGCCGACCGCCCCGCGCCCCGGACGTTCCCGCCGGCACGGAGCCCAGCGAGGAGCAGCCATGACCGCACAGCCCACCGGACGCCTCGACCCCGCCGGACACCTCGTCCTGTCGCGCACCCTGCCGGCGCCGCTCGAGGAGCTCTGGGCCGCTGTCACCGACCCCGGCCGGCTCGGCCGCTGGTACGGCACCTGGAGCGGCGACCCCTCCTCCGGGCGGGTCGGGGTGCTCATGACCGCGGAGGGCGCCGACCGGCCGGAACCCGTGCTGCTCCGCCGGTGCGCACCGCCGCGGCACCTGGCCGTCACCCTCGGCACGACGGCCGACGCCTGGCGGGTGGACCTCGACCTCGAGGACGGCGACGGGACCACCGTGGTGCGGCTGACGCACCGGTACCCCGCGGCCGGGGACCTCGACTCCGTCGGACCCGGCTGGGAGTACTACCTGGACCGGATGGTCGCCGCCGAGAGCGGCCGGGACCCGGACGAGCTGGACTTCGCCCGGGACTACCACCCCGCCATGGCCCAGTACTACCGGGCGCTGGCCGACGAGCTGCACGCACGGGGCTGACCGCCGCTCCCGATCCGAGCGAGGCGAGCGGGCGTCCGGGCGGGGCGTCCGGTACGGCGGTCAGGCAGGGCTGCCGCTCTCGATCCGGATGAGGTTGCCGCACGTGTCGTCGAGCACGGCGGCCGTGGTGGCGCCGGTCGTCGTGGGCGGCTGGACGAAGCGCACGCCGCGCTCCACGAGCCGTTCGTACTCCGCCTGCACGTCCCGCACGGCGAAGCTCGTGAACGGGATCCCGTCGGCCACGAGCGCGGCCCTGAACGGACCCGCCGCGGGGTGGTCGGCGGGCGCCAGCTCGAGCTCCACTCCATCGGGCGCCTGGGGGGAGACGACCGTGAGCCGGCGGCCGCTCCCCGTGTGGAGGTCGTGCTTGACCATGAACCCGAGCTTGCCGGTGTAGAACAGCAGGGCCTGCTGCTGGTCGTCGACGAGGACTCGGGTGTGGGTGATCCGCATGGGGCGGCCCTCCTCGGTGCGGCGGAACGGGAGCCGGTCGAACAGGAGACGGTGGAACAGGAGACGGTGGGGCGGGAGCCGGTCGAACAGGAGGTGGACGAACAGAAGGTGGTGGAACAGGACGGGGCGGGTCAGGCGCCGTCGTCGACGCTGATCATCCAGTGGACGCCGAACCGGTCGGTGCACATGCCGAAGAGGCCGCCCCAGGGAGCCGGCTCGAGGGGCATCGTGACCGTCCCGCCGTCGCTCAGCCCGTCCCACCAGCGGCGCAGCACCGCCTCGTCGTCACCGCCCACGGAGACCGAGATGTTGTCCCCGACGGTCAGGTCCATGCTGTCGGGGGTGTCGGAGGCCATGAGCACCACGCCCTGGTCGGTGGTCAGCATCGCGTGCATGACCTTGTGCTGCTCGGCCGGACCGTCACCGGCGCCGTACTCGGCGAACCGGCTGATCGTCAGCTGCCCGCCGAACACGGAGCGGTAGTGGGTCATGGCCTCCTCGGCCGTGTCCCGGAACGTGAGATAGGGGTTGAGCTGCACGGGCATGGGCCGTCCTCCGTGTCGAAAGGGTCGATGCCCCCATCATGGCCCCGGCCCGGCGGGGACGGAACACCGGCGCGGCTGCCGCCGGATCCGTTACGGGCCCGCTGACCGGGCCCGGCGAGCACGCGTAGCCTGGTGTCCATGGGCAGGACGCAGTACTACGTGGCGGCCAGCGCGGACGGCTACATCGCCGACCGCGAGAACCACCTGGACTGGTTGCTGCAGTACGGCTTCGAGGCGTACCAGGAGCACTACGACGCGTTCCTGGCCGAGGTCGGTGCGCTGGCGATGGGCGCGAGCACCTACGAGTTCGTCCTGGGGCAGGGCGGCTGGGCCTACGGCGACCTGCCGGTGTGGGTGTTCACCCACCGGGACCTGCCCCGGGCTTCGGGGGCCGACCTGCGCTTCGTCAGCGGACCGGTGGACGTGCACGCCCGCGCCGTGACGGACTCCGCGGGCGGGCGCAACCTGTGGGTGGTGGGCGGCGGCCGGCTGGCGGCCCAGTTCGCGGACGCCGGTCTGCTCGACGAGCTGTGGCTGACCTGCATGCCGATCGCGCTGGGGGCCGGGCACCCCGTGCTCCCGACGGAGGAGGCCCACGACCTGCGGCTGCAGCGCACCACGCACTTCGAGGGCGGGGCGGTGGAGCTGCGCTACGCCCTGGAGGGCCCCGGGCGGCGGATCCGGCCGGAGTAGCGCGCCCCGGTCCGCGCCGGTCGCACGGAGGGCGGTGCGAGCCGCGGGATCAGTCCAGCGGGCCGGAGCGGGGGAGCCCGTACCAGGCCGCGGCGTTGTCGTGCAGCACCGCGGCCGCGGCGTCCTCGCCGAGCACGGCCGCGACGAGGTCCACGTCGTCGTCCCGGAAGGCCCGCCGCGCCCGGGTGCTCGGCAGGTCCGTGCCGAAGAGCAGCGCGGTGGGGTCCGCGGCGTGGATCTCCCGCAGCGCCCGGGGCACGTCCAGCTCCACCCGGCCGAAGCCCGTGGCCTTGACCTTGAGGCCCCGCTCCACGAGCGGCAGCAGCTGCGGCTGCGCGTCGGCGGTCATCCCCAGGTGGTCCACGCAGGCCCGCGGCAGCCGGCGCAGCACCGGGGCGAGGGCCTCCAGGGAGGAGCCGTCGAGGTAGAACTCCGCGTGCCACCCGGCGAGCTCGTGCACCCGCCGGGCCAGCCGCTCGATCCGCGCCGGGTCCGCGTCCGCGCCCCGGCGGAGGTTGAACCGGATCGCCCGCACCCCGATCCGGTGCAGCGCCAGGACCTGCTCGTCCGGCACCGAGGCCGGCAGCTGCGTCACCCCGGCGAAGCCGGGACCCAGGTCGGTCAGCGCCGCCGCCAGATAGCTCTGGTCGTGGCCCTGGAAGGAGCCGCTGACCACGGCACCGCCCTGCACGCCCAGCGAGCGGGTGCGCCGGATGTAGTCGGCGACCGTGAACGCCGCCGGCACGTAGCCCTGGTTGGGCTCGAGCGGGAAGCGCAGGTCGACGATGTGCAGGTGGGCGTCGATCATCCTGTCATTGTGCCGGACCCGTCCGTCGGCTCGCGGGTCCCTGCGCGGGTTCCGGCCCCGGCGCGCATAGGCTGTCTGCCGATGAGCACGACCACCCTGCCCCCCGAGGAGACGCTGCGGGCCGCCGAGGACGCCCTGGAGCGTGCCCGGCGGACCTATGCCCGGAAGCTGCTGCGCCTGGTGGCCGAGGAGCTCACCCGCCGGCATCCCGAGGCCGTGCGCCTGGACGTCTTCGCGGACACCGGCGCGGAGGAGCTCGAGTACGCGCTGGACGTGCTGCGCGACGCGGAGGGCGAGGCCTCCTGGGTGGATCCGGGCCGGGTCGTGGTGGTGCGCGAGACCGCCGACGACGACCTGGGCGGAACGGTCACCGTGGCCACCCGGGACGTCCGGGAGCTGGTCGTCCGGGCGTTCGAGGTCTACGAGGGGCCGGTGGTGAAGCTGCTGCGCCACGACACGGAGCAGGACGTCTACTGGCTGGACCTGCGCCGGGCCTGAGCCCGTCCGCGCCGGCGGGCCGCGGCGGCCGGGCGCTCAGGAATCCGTGGAGCTGATCTCGCCCCCGAGCTCCTCCTGGACCCGCTCGAGCTGTCCGCGGTCGTCCGAGGCCACCACCCAGTTGCCCGCGTGCAGGTAGTGGATCCCGGGGATCGCCTGGAGGTTGTCCCTCAGCTGCTGCGTCATCTGCTCGCCGTCCGCCACGGCGAGCAGCAGGTTGTAGTCGCAGGGCAGGACGGTGCTGCCCGTGCCTCCCTGGGTGCCGCGCAGCTGCTGCTCGCCGGGGCACTCCACACCGGCGTCGATGACGGCCTCGCGCAGTCCCAGGGCGTCGTCGAAGGTGGCGCCGCCCGCGGGGATCCTGGCGGCGATCGAGTCGGTGGTGAGTCCGCACCCGGTGAGGGCCACGGAGGCGAGGGCGGTCGCGGCGAGCGCGGCGGCGGGGGAACGGCGCATGAGGTGGGGTCCTTGTCGGTGGAGGAGGAGTGGCCGGACGTCGGAGCGAGTGCCGTCGCTCGTGCCCTCACGGGGATCCTATGCGCTGGGGAGCCTCCGGCGCCCCTCGTGACGGGCGACCGCGGGCCGCAGGGCCGGGATCGGGGGCGGGATCAGGGGCGGCGGGCCCGTACCGGTGCTCGGGCCGGCCGGTGCTGCCGTAGCGAAGCTGGATCTCCACGGAGCCGTCCTCGGCCAGCGCGGAGAGGTAGCGCTGGGCGGTGGCGCGGGAGATGCCGACCTTCCGGGCGATCTCCGCGGCCGAGAGCGGGGCCCCCGGCTCGAGGGCCGCCAGCACCGAGGCCTCCGTCGCGGAGCGCGGACGCTCCCCGGGGGCCGCCTCGGCCGGGTGCAGCGCGTGCAGGGCGCGGTCCACGCCCTCCTGGGTGAGCCCGTCCCGGTCGGCCAGCAGGCGGCGGTACCGGGCGTAGGCGCGCAGGGTCCGGGCGAGCCGGGGCCCGGTGAAGGGCTTGATCAGGTATGCGAGCGCGCCGCGGCGCACGGCGGTCCGGACGGAGACGGGATCGGCCGCCGCGGTGAGCATGATGACGTCCACGTCCAGGGCGCGCAGCAGGTCCAGGCCGAGGGCGTCGGGCAGGTACACGTCCAGCAGCACCAGATCGGGCTGGTGCGCGTGCACGGTGCGCATGGCCTGCTCGGCGGTCCCCACCGGGGGCAGGGCCGTGAAGCCCGGCACGGCGTTCACGTAGCCGGCGTGCAGCCGCCCCACGTGGAAGTCGTCGTCGACCACCAGGACCACCAGGTCCTCGCTCATCCCGCTCCTCCTGTTCCTCCGGCTGTTCCCCCGGGTGTCTCGCCGTCGGTCCCTGCGCCGCGCCGCACGGCGGCACGGACTCCGGTGCTCCCCGACCCGGTGCCCCCGGCTCGGGGGACCACGGTCCCTGGCAGCCGCGCGCAGAAGACGGCCCCGGGGCCGCCCGGCCGGCCCGGGGCGGCCACCCACACGTCCCCGCCCCGGCGCCGCGCCAGTTCCCGGCTGAGCGGCAGGCCGAAGCCCTGCCCGTGGGCCTCCGGCAGCCCCAGCGCCGCGACGGCGCCGTCCGGGGCAGCACCCGCAGGGGGTGCGGCAGTGGACCAGCCCTGGGCGAAGACCGGCTCCGGGTCCGCCACCGGCAGACCGTCGCCGGAGTCGGCGACCACCAGGTGCAGCGTGCCGGTGCCGCCGGCCCACTCGTCCAGCAGCTCGACCTCGACCCACCGGTCCTCGGCGGCTCCCTGGACGGCGGCGCGCACGGCGTTGTCCACGAGGTTGCCGATCACGGTGGTGACGTCCTGGGGGTCGGTGATCTGACCGCGGACGAGGGTGTCCTCGCCGATGCGCAGGACCACCCCCCGCTCGGCGGCCTCGACGCTCTTGGCGCCGAGGAAGGCCTGCAGGTACGGGTCCCGCAGCAGCTCGGCCTGCTCGGCGGGGTAGGTCAGGGGCCCGGTCTCGGTCAGTTCGGCGACGTAGCGGCGGGCCTCGTCCGTGTCGCCCAGGGCCAGCAGGCCGGTGATGGTGTGCAGACGGTTGGCGAACTCGTGGCGCTGGGCGCGCAGCGCCGTGCTGAGCGCGCCCACGGCGTCCAGCTGCCGGGTCAGGGACTGCAGCTCGGTGCGGTCCCGCACGAGCACCACCCAGCCCAGTCCGGGCAGTCCCGGCCCCGCGGGCCGCACGGCGCGGGCCGAGAGGATGAGCACGTGCGGGCCCACGACCTGCTCCACCGCCGGGGACGCGGGGGTGGCCGCGGCGAGCAGGCCGGGGAAGGAGCCGGGCAGGCCGGCCTCGGCCAGGGGCGTGCCCACGAGCCGGGACGGGTCGTCGAGGCCGAGCAGCCGCCCGGCCTCCTGGTTCACCACGGTGATGAGGCCCGCGGGGGAGACCCCGATGACGCCCTCGTCCACCCCGCGCAGCACGGCCTCCTGGTTCTGCGCGAGCGTGGCGATCTCCTCCGGCTCCAGGCCCAGGGTGAGCCGCTTGAGCCGGCGGGCGATCGCGGTGGAGGCGGCCGCCCCGAGCCCCAGGGCGAGGGCCGCGGTGGTGGCCACCGGGGCGATGTCCTCCTCCAGGCTCGCCAGGACGTCGGCCCGGGAGAACCCGACGTTGACCCCGCCGATCACCTCGGTCGCCGATCCGGGGGCGAGCACGGGCACCTTGGCGCGCGCGGAGCGGCCGAGCGTGCCCCGGGCCTGGCCGGTGAACTCCCGTCCGGCCAACGGCTCGCCCGGGTCGGTGCTGACCCGTTCGCCGAGTCGCGCCGGGTTCGGGTGCGACAGGCGGATCCCGTCCTCGTCGAAGATCACCACGAAGAGCGCGCCCGTGCGCCGGCGGGTGTCCTCGGCGGAGTCCTGCAGGGCCCCGGCAGCCAGCACCTCCGGGACGAGCCGGTCGGGGTCCGCGTCGGCGAACTCGGCCACACCGGCGCGGACGTCGTCGTCGGCGGCCACCGCCCGGGCGATCGCCAGGGCCTGGGCCTCGGCGTCGCGGCCCAGCCGCTCGTAGGTCAGCCAGCCGTAGACCCCGCCGCACAGGAGCACGACGGCCGCGACCACGGCCAGGTGGAGCAGCAGCATCCGGGCCAGGAAGCCCGGCCGTGCGCGGGATGTCGTCACGGTCCCTCCTCCGGGCGGGCGGTCGTGCGGGTGGCGGTCCGCAGCGGGCCGCCGGGGGCGGGTGACCCGGGGGAGGGCCGGCCGGCCCGCCACCCGGCTCACAGGTCGGCGAAGAAGCGGACCGCGTCCAGGTTGGGCAGGTTGATCTGGGCGTCGGCGACGGCGCGGAGGGCGGGCTTGGCGTTGTACGCCACGCCGAGGCCGGCGGCGGTGACCATGTCGATGTCGTTGGCGCCGTCGCCCACGGCGATCACGTCCTCGAGGGCGACGTCCAGCTCGGCGGCCCAGGTGCGCAGGAAGCGCTCCTTGGCCGTGCAGTCGACCACGTCCCCGACGATCCGGCCGGTCAGCCGGCCGTCGGCGACCTCCAGCAGGTTGGCGGCGTGCCGGGTGAGCTGCAGCTGCTCGGCGAGCGGGGTGAGCACGCCCAGGAACCCCCCGGACACCGCCGCCACGGCGTGGCCCTCCCGCAGGAAGGCCTTGATCAGCACGTGGGCGCCGGGGGACAGGCGCACGGCGGCGCGGACCTCGTCGATCGCGCTCGCCGGCAGCCCGGCGAGGGTCTCCACCCGGGCGACCAAGGACTGGGTGAAGTCCACCTCCCCGCGCATGGCCGCCTCGGTCACGGCCGTGACCTCGGCCTCGGCCTCCGGGCCGGCGTGGGCGGCGAGCATCTCGACGACCTCCTGCTGGATGAGCGTGGAGTCGACGTCCATGACCAGCAGCTTCTTGCGCTCCGGGTCGAGCATCGTGGTGGGCACGACGTTGACGTCCACGCCGGGCAGCAGCGGGGACAGCGGGTCCGGGCGCAGCGCGGCGAGCAGGGCGGACGCCTCGGTGCCGTGCACGCGGGCGGTGAAGGCGTTGTAGCCGGGCACCTCCGCGTCCGGGCCCGCGGAGCCGGGGCCGGTCACCCGCACGGTCGAGAACCGCTCGATCTCGGCACCGGCGTCCCGCACGAGGGTGAGGATGCGCTCACGGGCCTCCGGGTCCGGATTCTGGGCGAACGCGATCACGGCGAGGTCGGTGGTCATGCCGTCAGTGTATCCGGGTGCCCGGCCGTCCCCTGCCGCACCGGGCGCCCGCCCGGGCCGGGCGCTCACTCGGGGCGGAGCACCGCGACGTCGGAGACCAGCCGGATGTGCTCGAGCATCGCCCGGGCGGCCGCCTCGGGATCCTGCTCGCGGACGGCCCGGGCGATGGCCCGGTGCGACTCGAGGGACCGCTCGGGCCGGCCCTCCTGGCTCAGCGACTCGATGCGGGTCTCCCGGACCAGGTCGGAGATGAACGTCATGAGGCGGGCCAGCACGGCGGAGTGGGCGGCCGCGGTGACGGCGGCGTGGAACAGCTCGTCGCCCTGCAGACCGCGTCCGCCCCGGGCGATGTCGCGGTCCATGACCTCCAGGGCCTCCTCGACGGCCGCCAGGTCCTCGGGGGTGCGCCGCAGCGCCGCCAGCTCCGCGATCTTGGTCTCCACGGCGCTGCGGGCGTCGACGATGTCGGGCAGCCGGTCGGTGTGCTCGCGCAGCCCGCGCAGCACGGCCGCACTGCTGGGCCGGTAGCGCAGCACCGCCCCGTTGCCGTGCTGGACGTCGATCACCCCCAGCACCTCGAGGGCCACGAGGGCCTGCGCCACGGTGGCTCGGGAGACTCCCAGCCGCTCGGCGAGATCGCGCTCGGGCGGCAGGCGGTCGCCGGGCCGGAGCCGCTGCTCGATGACGTGGTCCAGCAGCCGCTCGACCACCTGCTCGTACAGCCGCGGCCGCTCCACGCGGTCCAGTCCCCGGGCCCCTGCCATCGCCGGCCTCCCCGTGCTCTGCGCCGGGCGGAGCGCCCGGGTCGTCGTCGTGCGGCGCCGCGGCCCCGCACCGTTGCACCTCATCGTACCCGCCCTGTTGACAAGCGGACAGGTGTCCTATTGGCTAGTCCAAAACCTGTGGTCCTGATCACATCACGGCCGCGGACCGCCGCGGGGACGATCCCCGCCACCGTCAGAAAGCAGACCCATGGGCCCTGAAGTGCTCTCCATCATCATCCTCGCCGCGATGTTCGTCGTGGCGACCGTCCTGCCCGTCAACATGGGGGCGCTGGCCTTCGTGGGCGCCTTCGTGCTGGGCGTCCTCGTGCTGGGCATGGACACCGACCAGATCCTCGAGGCGTTCCCCGGCGGCCTGTTCCTGACCATCGTGGGCGTCACCTATCTCTTCGCGATCGCCCAGAAGAACGGCACCGTGGACTTGCTGGTGCAGGGCGCCGTGAAGCTCGTGGGCAGCCGGGTGGCGCTGATCCCGTGGATCATGTTCTTCATCACCGCCGTGATCACCGCCGTGGGAGCCCTCTCCCCGGCGGCCGTGGCGATCATCGCCCCGATCGCGCTGAGCTTCGCCGCCAAGTACCGGATCAATCCGTTGATGATGGGCATGATGGTCATCCACGGCGCCCAGGGCGGCGGGTTCTCGCCCATCGCCGTGTACGGCGTGACCGTCAACGGCATCGTGGCCCAGGCCGGCCTGGACGTCAGCCCCACCGCGGTGTTCCTCTCCAGCCTGGTGTTCAACCTGCTCATCGCCGTCGTGCTGTTCGTCGCCCTCGGCGGCCGGGGCCTCGTCTCCGCCCGCGCCGAGGACTTCGTGGAGCGCGCCGCCGAGGCGCGGCTGTCCCGCAGCAAGGTCGCCGCCGGTCACGCCGGGGACAGGGACGTCGCGTTCAAGGGCTTCGGCTCCGGCATGTACGGTCCCCGCGACCCGGCCGGCTCCTCCGCGCCGCCGGCCACGGGCGGCGCGGGCCGGGAGAGTCTCGTGCCGCAGGTCGCCACCATCGTCGGCCTGGTCGTCCTGGCCGTCGTCGCCCTGGGCTTCGGCGTGGACGTCGGCTTCGTGGCCATCACCGTGGCCGTCGTCCTGGCGCTGGTCTCCCCGCAGGCCCAGAAGGGCGCGGTCAACAAGATCGACTGGTCCACCGTGCTGCTGCTCGGCGGCATGCTCACCTTCGTGGGGGTGCTGCAGGAGGCCGGCACCATCGAGTACGTCTCGGACGGGGTGGCCGGCATGGGGATGCCGCTGCTGGCCGCGCTGCTGATCTGCTACATCGGCGCCGTCGTCTCGGCCTTCGCGTCCTCGACCGCCATCCTGGCCGCGCTCATCCCGCTGGCCGTGCCCTTCCTGCTGGCCGGGGACGTCGGGGCGACCGGGCTGATCTGCGCCCTGGCGGTCTCCTCGACCATCGTGGACGTCTCCCCGTTCTCCACCAACGGCGCCTGGTGCTCGCCAACGCCCCCGCCGGCGTGGACCGCGACGCCTTCTACAAGAAGATCCTCGTCTACGCCACGGGCGTCGTCGTCATCGGCCCCCTGCTGGTCTGGGGCGTGATGGTCGCCCCCGGCTGGCTGTAGCCCCCACGCGCCCGCCCCGACCCCAGCCCGACCCGAGCCGACCCGGAGGAACACCCGATGCCCGACACCACCACCGACACCCTCGAGGGCCCGCTGGCCGGAACCCTCGTCGTCGACCTCTCCCGCGCCCTCGCCGGTCCGCACGCGGCCATGATGCTCGGCGACCTCGGCGCCCGCGTGATCAAGATCGAGAATCCCGGCACGGGCGACGACACCCGCGGCTGGGGCCCGCCCTTCGTGGGCCCCGCCGAGAACCCGCAGGCCACCTACTTCCTGTCCTGCAACCGCAACAAGGAGTCGGTCGCCCTGGACCTCAAGTCCGACGACGGCGTGCAGGTGCTCCGGGCGCTCGTGGAGCGCGCGGACGTCCTGGTGGAGAACTTCCGGCCCGGGGTGCTGGACCGGCTCGGCTTCTCCGTCGAGGAGCTGCACCGGCTCAACCCCCGCCTGGTCGTCCTGTCCATCACCGGGTTCGGCCACGACGGCCCGGAGTCCCGGCGCAGCGGCTACGACCAAATCGTGCAGGGCGAGGCCGGGCTGATGTCGCTGACCGGCTCCGGGCCCGAGGACCCGCAGCGGGTGGGCGTGCCCATCGCCGACCTGCTGGCGGGGATGAACGGCGCCTACGGGGCGCTGGCCGCCCTCCACGAGCGCGAGCGCACCGGGCAGGGCAAGGTCGTCCGGACCTCCCTGCTGTCCTCCGTGGTGGGGGTGCACGCCTTCCAGGGCACCCGGGCCACCGTCGCCCACGAGGTGCCGGCGGCCCAGGGCAACCACCACCCCTCGATCGCCCCCTACGGCCTGTTCTCCTGCCGCGGCGGGAAGGTGCAGATCAGCGTGGGCAGCGAGAAGCTGTGGCGCACCTTCGCGCAGGCCTTCGGGATCGACCCGGAGCGGGCGGGATTCGCGACCAACGCCGACCGCGTGCGCAACCGCGGGGCCGTGATCGAGGCGGTCGAGGAGGTCTTCGCCGCGCACGGTCCCGAGGAGCTGCTGGAGCACCTGGCCGAGCTCGGCATCCCCGCCGGGAAGGTGCGCACCCTGGACGAGGTCTACGCCTGGGAGCAGGTCCGCTCGCAGGGCCTGGTCGTCGGCGTCGAGCACGAGGTCCTGGGGCCCGTCGAGCTGCCCGGCCCCGCGGTGCGGTTCTTCGCCCCCGGCGACGCGGACGAGACCACCCGGCGCGCCCACGCGGCCCCGCCCGTCCTCGACCAGCACGGCGGGTCCGTGCGCGCCTGGCTGGGGACCACGGGGCCCGGCACGACCCCCCGGCCGAAGGAGGCCCGGCGATGACCGCCCAGCCCGTGCCGGAGGTCCCGGCAGGCACCGTGCACGTGCGGCGCGACGGTCCCGTGGCGTGGCTGGTCCTGGACCGCACCGACCGGCGCAACGCCCTGTCCCCGGCCATGTGGGCCGCCCTGCCCGGTCTGCTGGAGGAGCTCGACGCCGACCCGGACGTCCGCGTGATCGGGCTCCGCGGCGCCGGCGGCGTCTTCTCCGCCGGGGCGGACATCTCCGAGGTCTTCGAGTGCCTGGGCGAGCCCGGCACCGGACTGCCCCGCGGCGGGCTGCTCACCGAGGCCGAGACCGCCCTGGCGGCGGTGCACAAGCCCACCGTCGCCGCCCTGGAGGGCTACTGCATGGGCGGGGCCTGGATGCTGGCCGGGGCCTGTGACCTGCGCATCGCCACCGCGTCCCTGCGGATCGGGCTGACCCCGGCCCGCATCGGCATCGTCTTCCCCGCCTCCGGCGTCGAGGCGCTGGTCCGGCTGGTGGGCCCCGGCACGGCCTCCTACCTGCTGCTCACCGGCGACACGGTGAGCGCCTCCGACGCCCAGCGGTGGGGCATGCTCACGCGCGTGGTCGCGGAGGAGGACTTCGACCGGGTCCTCGCGGAGGTGGTCACGGGCCTGGCGCAGCGCTCGCAGCTGAGCACGCAGGCCCACAAGCACCTCGTCCGGCTCAGCGCCGGCGCCGTGCCCGGCACCCTCGGGACGGACGGGACCTCGGAGGCCCTGTTCCGGCAGGTCCTCGACGGTCCCGACGCCCGCATCGGGCAGCAGGCCTTCCTGGCCAGGAGACCACCCCGCTTCCGCTGGTCGGGCGAGGAGTTCTGGGCCGCCCGCAGCGGCGCGGCCCGCCCCGGGAAGGAGCACCGCGCCCCGATCGTCCGGGGTCGGTGGCCGCGCCGTGCCGCCCGCTCCTGACGGCGCCTCCGCCGGGCCGGTGCGCCGGGGCGGCGCACCGCGTGTCCTAGAGTGGCCGGTATGAGTGCTGTGGTGGAGATGGTGGACGTCAGCGTCGTCCGCGGGCGGAAAACCCTGCTGGATTCCGTGGACTGGGTCGTCAACGAGGGCGAGCGGTGGGTCATCCTGGGCCCCAACGGCGCCGGCAAGACCACGCTGCTGTCCATCGCGGCGGCCCGCCTGCACCCCACCCGCGGCATGGTCGACATCCTCGACGAGATCCTCGGCGCGGTCGACGTCTTCGAGCTGCGGCCGCGGATCGGCCTGAGCTCCACGGTGCTCGCCGGCCAGATCCCGGAGGGCGAGACCGTGCTCAACTGCGTGGTCACCGCCGCCTACGGCGTGACCGGGCGGTGGACCGAGAGCTACGACGACGCCGACGAGGCCCAGGCGCGGCAGCTCATGGCCGCGTGGGGGCTCGAGCCGCTGGCCGAGCGCCGCTTCGGCACCCTGTCCGAGGGCGAGCGCAAGCGCGTGCTCATCGCCCGCGCCCTGATGACCGACCCGGAGCTGCTGCTGCTCGACGAGCCGGCGGCGGGCCTGGACGTCGGCGGGCGCGAGGACCTCGTGGCCCGGCTCGACGAGCTCGCCCGCGACGCGTCGTCCCCGGCCGTCGTCATGGTCACCCACCACCTCGAGGAGGTGCCCGACGCCTTCACCCACGCGCTCCTGCTGCGGGAGGGCCGGGTGGTGGCCGCGGGCCCGGTCCGGACCGTGATGACGCAGAAGAACCTCTCCGAGACGTTCGGCCTGCCCCTGAAGCTGGTGAAGGTGGGCGACCGCTACGCCGCCTTCGGCCGTCCCTGACCGGCCGTCGTGCTGGAGACGCTGACCGACCTCGCCGCCGGCTTCCCGTTCGAGTGGTGGCAGGCCGCCCTCATCCTGCTCGCCGGGGTGGCCGCCGGGCTGATCAACACGATCGTCGGCTCGGGCACCCTGGTCACCTTCCCCGTGCTCGTGACCATGGGCGTCCCTCCGGTGACCGCCTCCATGTCCAACGCCATGGGCCTGATCGCCGGCAACCTCACGGGTGCGTGGCACTACCGCGCCGAGCTCCGGGGGGTGGAGCGGACCCTGCTCAAGCTCGTGCCCGCCTCGGCCCTGGGCGGGGTGATCGGGGCGTGGCTGCTGCTGCACCTGCCCGAGGAGGTGTTCGGCTACGCCGCGCCGGTGCTGATCGTCGTCGCCCTCGGCTTCGTGGTGCTCCAGCCCCGCCTGCAGGCGGTGGTCCGCCGCCGCAAGGACGCGCAGTCGGCCGCCGCCCGCGCGGCCGCCGAGGCCCGGGGGGAGACCCCGCGGCCCATCGACCCGGACCGCGCCGCGCAGCCGGCCTCCCTGTACCTGCTCGTGTTCCTGACCGGGATCTACGGCGGCTACTTCGTGGCCGCCCAGGGCGTGCTCCTGCTCGGCGTCCTCGGGGTGTTCCTGCTGGCGTCCCTCCAGGCGGCCAACGCGGTGAAGGTAGTGCTCGTGGCCGTCGTCAACATCGTGGCCGCGACCTCCTACATCCTCTTCGCGTTCGACCGGATCAACTGGTGGGCGGTCCTGCTCATCGCCCTCAGCTCGTCCGTGGGGGCGTGGGCCGGCGCCAAGATCGGCCGCCGGCTCTCCCCGGTCGCGCTGCGCACGGTCATCGTGGTGCTGGGCGTGGTCGCCCTGGTGAGCCTGGTCGCCGAACTGCTCTGAGCTCCCCGCCCGGCACCGGGCGGGCGCCCGGACCCGGCCCGGCTCGGGCTACCATCGGATCGACCCCCGCCGCCGCCGACGAGAGACCCCGTGACCGACTTCCCCCAGCTCCACCGCCTCGAGTCCGCCGACGACCCCCGGGTGGCCGACTACGCCCGGCTCACCGACGTCAGGCTGCGGCGCAAGCTCGAACCGGAGCGGGGCATGTACATCGCCGAGTCCTCCAAGGTGCTGCGCCGGGCGCTCGCCGCCGGGCACTCGCCCCGGTCCTTCTTCATGGCGGAGAAGTGGCTGGAGGACCTCGCCGACGTGCTCGCCGCCCACCCGGACGTGCCCCTGTACGTCGGCCCGGACGAGGTGCTCGAGCAGATCACCGGCTTCCACCTGCACCGCGGCGCCCTCGCGGCCATGCAGCGCCCCGCACCGGTGGAGCTGGAACAGCTGCTGGCCTCGTCGTCGCGGGTGGCGATCCTGGAGGACATCGTGGACCACACCAACGTGGGCGCGATCTTCCGCTCGGCCGCCGCGCTCGACGTCGACGCCGTGCTGGTCACCCCCCGGTGCGCCGACCCCCTGTACCGGCGGGCCATCCGGGTGTCCATGGGCACCGTGTTCCAGGTGCCCTGGGCGCGGCTGGAGCACTGGACCGCCGACCTGCAGCGGGTCAAGGACGCGGGGTTCACCACGGCGGCGCTCGCGCTGAGCGACGACTCGATCACCCTGCAGGAGCTCTCCGCCCGCCGCGACCGCAAGCTCGCCCTGGTCCTGGGCACCGAGGGGGACGGACTGAGGGCGGCCACCGTCCACCACGCGGACCTCACGGTGCGGATCCCGATGTCCCACGGCGTGGACTCCCTCAACGTCGCCGCGGCCTCCGCCGTGGCGTTCTGGGAGACCCGGCCCGGTCGCTGAGGCCGTCGATCGTAACGGTTCGGGCGTCGATCCCGTTCTCACCAGGGCCGTTGGCATCTGCGAAGACTATCCTGGAGGCGTCCGCCGTCGCTGCGACAACCGCGGCACCAGCCGGCGGCCGGCGGGCGGACGACCGAGAAGGTGTGTCATGAAGAAGTTGATCTCATGGCTGGCGGCACTGGTGCTGGCCATGGGGCTGGGGCTCATCGTCCCCGGCAGCGCGAACGCCGCGGCCCCGTACTGCGGCATCACCTGGGGATCCGGGGCGAAGGCCCGCAGCGGCGAGGCCAGCACACCGCGCTACCCCCACGTCACCGACGTCCGGGCGGGGGAGCACGCCTGCTTCGACCGGCTGGTGATCGACCTGGACGGCCGGCTGCGGGGCTACGACGTCCGCTACCGGGCGTTCACGGGCATCGGCTCCGGAGACCCGATCGCCCTGCGCGGACGGGACCTGGTGATCACCGCCCACGCCCCGGCCTACGACGACCGCGGCGAGGCCACGTACACGTTCCGCAACGGCTCCGAGCTCGTGGACGTCGCCGGCTACCGGACCTTCCGGCAGGTCGCCTGGGGCGGGAGCTTCGAGGCGCGGACGTCCGTCGGCCTGGGGGTCCGGGCCCGGCTGCCGTTCCGCGTGTTCGTCCTCGACGGGCCGGGCGACGGCTCGCGGCTCGTGGTCGACGTCGCCCACCGCTGGTGATCGGTCCGGACCTCCCCGCCCGGGGGCGTGAAGTCCGGGCAGGGATCCGGTAGGCTGGAGCGCTGGTGCCTCCCGCACGGGACCGCGCGCGCGTCCGTTCCACGGGACCGCGGCCGGACGACGACGGCGCACCGTCCACCGAGCGAAACCGTGCCTGGCAAAATCCAGGCACCGACAGAAGGTTTGAACCCCATGAAGACTGACATCCACCCGGACTACCACCCGGTCCTCTTCCGCGACCTGGCCTCCGGCAAGACCATCCTGACCCGTTCCACCGCCACCTCGCAGAAGACCGAGACGTGGGAGGACGGCAACGAGTACCCCATCATCGAGGTCGAGATCTCCTCGGAGTCCCACCCGTTCTACACGGGCAAGCAGCGCATCATGGACTCCGCCGGCCGCGTGGAGCGCTTCAACGCCCGCTTCAAGAACTTCGGCAAGTCCGGCAGCTGACGCCCGTCCCGCCCGCGGGATCCCGCAGCGCCGCACGCAGGCCCGGACCGGATCGGTCCGGGCCTGCGTCGTGCCCGGGGCCGCTGGGCTCCGGGCGCACGGCGCGCCACCGGGCGTAGGCTGGCCCGGGACCAGCGGCACGCAGGACGGGAGAGCACGGATGGGCCAGCACGAGCGGCGGCACGGGGAGTTCAAGGTGGTGGGCGGCAAGCTCGTGGTCGCCGACCTGAGCGTCGTCGACGGCCGCCTGGCCGACGTCTCCGTCAACGGGGACTTCTTCCTGGAGCCCGACGAGGCCCTCCAGGACATCAACGCGGCGCTCACCGGGCTGGAGGAGGACGCGTCGCCCCAGCAGATCGCCGGAGCCGTGCGGGCGGGCCTGGCGGACGACGTCGTCCTGTTCGGCTTCTCCCCGGAGGCGATCGCCACCGCGGTGCGCCGCGCCCTGGCCCGGGCCACGACGTGGGACGACCACGTGTGGGAGGTCATCCCGCCCACGGTGCGGCCGACCGTGGAGAACCTGGCCCTGGACGAGGTGCTGGCCCGGGAGGTGGGGGCCGGCCGGCGCCGGCCCGCCCTGCGGCTGTGGGACTGGGACGAGCCGTCCGTGGTGATCGGCTCCTTCCAGTCCCTGCGCAACGAGGTGGACGCGGAGGGGGCCCGGCGGCACGGCATCTCCGTGGTGCGGCGCGTGTCCGGCGGCGGCGCCATGTTCATGGAGGCCGGCAACTGCATCACCTACTCCCTCTACCTGCCGCAGACGCTCGTGGACGGGCTCAGCTTCTCGGAGTCCTACCCGTTCCTCGACCAGTGGGTGATGCAGGCGTTCCAGGAGATGGGCCTGGAGGCCTTCTACGTCCCGCTCAACGACATCGCCACGGAGCACGGCAAGATCGGCGGCGCGGCGCAGAAGCGCTTCGCCGGCGGCGGCATGGTCCACCACGTGACGATGAGCTACGACATCGACGCCCAGAAGATGACCGAGGTCCTGCGGATCGGCCGGGAGAAGCTCTCGGACAAGGGACACCGCTCGGCCAAGAAGCGCGTGGACCCGCTGCGGCGCCAGACCGGCATGGCGCGGGCCGACGTCGTGGACAAGCTGCTGGAGGTCTTCACCGGGCGCTACGCGGCCGTGCCCGGCGCGGTCGGCGAGGACGAGCTCGCCGCCGCCCGCGAGCTCGTCGACACGAAGTTCGGCACCCGGGAGTGGCTCACCCGCGTGCCCTGAGCCGGGGTGGTCCTCGTTCCCAGGGATTCCGCAGCGGCGGAGGCCTAGCATGGCCCGCGGGGGAGGCGCGCCGCCCGGCGCGGCACCCCCGCCCGCCGTCCCCGCCGACCCCGGAGCACCCCATGTCCCTCGCCGACCACGACCGCGCCCCCGCGCCGGTCCCGCC
Source organism: Kocuria sp. CNJ-770 (assembly GCF_001942375.1). Taxonomy (NCBI): domain Bacteria; kingdom Bacillati; phylum Actinomycetota; class Actinomycetes; order Micrococcales; family Micrococcaceae; genus Kocuria; species Kocuria sp. CNJ-770. The sequence continues at coordinate 25,047 of NZ_MKJW01000081.1, read as the reverse complement.
CCGTCCCCGGCACGCCGTGCGGCGGGTGCTGCTCGTGCTGCTGGGCCTCGTGCTCGTGCTGGCCGTGGCCGCCGCACTGTTCCTCTGGACCCTCGGGCGGACCTTCGACGCCCGCACGCAGGTCCTGGACGACGCCTTCCCGGCCGAGTCCGCCCGCCCGGCCGCGGGCTCGGCCCAGGACCGCGGCACCACGGTGCTGGTGCTGGGCGCCGACACCCAGCCCGGCGGACGCGCGGACGTGGGGGTGGAAGGGCAGCGGGCGGACACCGTCATGCTCGTGCACCTGCCCGAGGGCGGCGGCGAGGCCTACGTGCTCTCGATCCTGCGGGACACCTGGGTGCCGATCCCCGGCGTCGGGGAGGCCAAGATCAACGCGGCCCTCGACCTCGGCGGCGTGCCCCTGATGGTCGAGACGGTCGAGAACCTCGTCGGCACCCGGATCGACCAGGTCGCCGAGGTGGACTTCGCCGGCTTCCAGGCGCTCACCGACGCCCTGGGCGGGGTCACGGTCGACGTGCCCCAGGACTTCGTCTCGAACGAGGGCATGACCTTCGAGCAGGGCCCCGAGCACATGGACGGGGAGCGGGCCCTCGAGTTCGTCCGGGAGCGCAAGGCCTTCGCCGACGGCGACTTCCAGCGGGTGGCCAACCAGCGCACCTACCTCCGGGCGGCGCTGGAGCGGGCCCTGGCCCCGCAGACGCTGCTCAACCCGTTCCGGCTGCACGCCGTGGTCGAGGACTTCTCGCCCTACCTGGTGGTCAGCGAGGGCCTCGACGCCGGGTGGATCGCCGGGCTGGCCCCCGACCTCGCCGGCCTCTCCGCCGGGAACCTGCACCTGGCCACCGCGCCGCAGCAGGGCCTCGGCTGGTCCCCGGACGGGCAGTCGGTGGTGGTGCCGGACCTCGAGGCGATGGCCGGCCTCGGCGAGGCCATTTCGGAGGACAATCTGGGGGGATATCTTGCTACGCTGAGCGCAGACGATCAGTAGTGCCCCGCCGGAAGCCCCCCGCACCGGCGGGTTCCCCTCCCCGCCCGCAGCACGCCCCGTGATCGACCGGGACGGCCCCTCTTGACCCCCCCGAGAGAGCCATGCCGGCACACCCCCCGCCCCTTCCCCCTGGACGACGGGACCGCGCCCGCGCGGCTGTCGGCCGCCCGCCTGCTGACCGCCCTGGCCGCCCGCCCGGCCGCCCGGGTGCTGCTGCGCAGCCCTTGGCCCGAGGCCGGTGCCGCGGTGGCACGCGGCCCGGCCGCGGGTCCGGGCATGGACCGGCACCTCGCCGCCCGGTTGCGGCGCGCCGAGGGCGGGCGCCCCACGCCCCGCTCGGCCCACCAGCTCGCCGAGCTCGCCCTCGCGGCGGGCCGGGTGGCCGAGGCGGACCGCTACCTCGCCCTGGTGCCCCCCGGTACGCGGGGCCTGGCCGGGACGCGGGCCCGGCGGCACCGGCACGTGGGACGGGTCTCCGAGGCCGTGGTGGGGCTGCGCCGCGCGGTGTCCGCGGGCCTGGCCACGCCGCGCGAACGCCGGCAGCTGCACCGCTACGAGGAGGAGCTGCGGCTGCTCTCGGGCTGGCGTCCCGCCCTGACACCGGTGGTCGGCTACCGGCCGGACCCCGCCTCGGTGCTCCACGTGCTCACCGGGGACCGGCCGCGCCGCCGTGCCCCGCGGGTCCACGCGCTGCTCTCCGCGACCGCGGCCACGGGCTGGACCGTGACCGCCGTCGTCCGCCCCGGCCCGTCCCCGGACGCCCCGGCCCGGCGCCCCGCGGGCGCGTGGACCGTGGACGGCGTCGCCTACCACCGCATCCCCCCGGCCGAGCGGACGGGCACGGCCACGGCCCGGCTGCAGCACGAGGCCCAGGCGCTGCTGGAGCTGGCGCTGCGGGCTCGGCCCGCGGTGCTGCGCACCACCAGCCACGGCGACAACGCCCTCGTCACCCGGGCGGTCGCGCAGGCCCTCGGGATCCCGTGGGTGTACGAGGTGGGGGAGCTGCCGGCCGACCGGTGGGCGGCCACCCGCCCCGCCGAGGCCGCCGCGAGCGAGCGCTACCGGATGTGCTGCGCGCGGGAGGCCGAGCTCCTGAGCGCCGCGGACGACGTGGTCGCCCCGAGCCGGGCCATGCAGGACCGGCTCCGGGAGCTCACGCGCGCCCTGCCGACCGGACCGGTGCCGGCCCGTGTCGCGCCCCCGGCCGTGGAGGGACCCTACCTCGCCGACCCTCGCCCCCGGCAGGAGGCCCGCAGGGTCCTCGGGCTGCCCGAGTCCGCCCCGGTCGTGGGCGCCGTCGCGGACCTGCTCGAGCGGGAGGGCCTCGACGACCTGCTGCGCGCCGCGGCGCTCGTGGCCGAGCGGGTCCCCGAGCTGCTCGTGGTGATCGTCGGCGACGGCCCCGCCCGGGCGGAGCTGGAGGCGCTGGCCCGGCGGCTGGGACCGGCCGGGTGGGTGCGGTTCGCCGGGCGGCTCACCGACGAGGAGGTGCTGCTCCACCACCAGGCCTTCGACGTGTTCGTGGTCCCGCGCCGGGACGAGCCCGTCACCCGCTCCACGGTCCCGACCGCGGCCGTGGAGGCCCTGGCCACCGGGACCCCGGTGGTCGCCTCCCGGCTGCCGGTGCTCGCCGAGACGGTGGCCGACGGGATCACCGGGCTGCTGACCCCGGCGGAGGACCCGGAGACCCTCGCCACCGTCCTGCAGATGATGCTCGAGTGTCCGGTGGTGCGCCGGTGCCTGGGCGGGGAGGCCCGGCGCCGGGCGGTCCCGGCACGGACCTGGCAGGCCGTGGCGGCCGACGCCGCCGAGGTCTACGACCACCTGACCGGCCGGGCCGGTCCGCGGGAGGCCACCGCCTGAGCCGGCGGGGGGACCCGCTGCGGACCGGTGCTCCGGTGAGCGCCGATGTGCGGGCGGGCCGCCCGGGCCGCGCGGTCGCCTCCGTGGTGCACGCCGCGCCGGCGCGGGCTCAGGACACCTGGATGGCGGCGGCCACGCGGTCCCGCAGCTCGATGAACTCGGGGGTCGACTTCATCTCGGGGCCCACGTCGGGTCCGTACGTGGAGGCGAGGTCCACCCGCTCGTCGAGCAGGATCCGTCCCGGGCGCGGGCTCATCACCAGGACCCGGTCGCCGAGGAACACCGCCTCCTCGACGCTGTGGGTGATGAAGAAGACGGTCTGCCGCCGCTTGCGCTGGATGCGCAGCAGGTCAGCCTGCAGACGCTCCCGGGTCAGGGCGTCCAGGGCGCCGAAGGGCTCGTCCATCAGCACGACCTCGGGCTGGTTGGCCAGCACCCGGGCGATCTGGGCGCGCTGCTGCATGCCGCCCGAGAGCTCGTACGGCTTGGCCTCGCCGAACTGCGCGAGCCCCACCATCTCGAGCAGCTCGTCGGCCCGGGCGGTCCGCTCGCGCGCGGGCACCTTCCGGAACCTCGGCCCGAGCTCCACGTTGCCGCGGATGGACAGCCAGGGGTAGAGGTTCGCCTGCTGGAACACCACGCCCCGGTCCGGGGAGGGGCCGGTGATCACCTGCTCCCCGTACCGGGCCTGGCCGGCGGAGGGCGGGAGGAAGCCGGCCAGCACCTTGAGCAGCGTGGTCTTGCCGCAGCCGGAAGGGCCCACCACGCAGACGAACTGCCCGCCGGGGACGTGCAGGTCGGTCTCCGCCACCGCGTGCACCACATCGCCCGCGTCGGTCACGTAGTGGTGGCTGATCCCGTCGAGGACGAGCTGCCGGGTGGCCGTGCCCGGCCCCGTCGCCGCTCCCGCCGTCGTCGCAGCTGTCGTCGCCGCCGTGCTCCCGTGCTCCACCGGCTGGCTCATCGTCCCGCCACCTCCTCGATCGCCTCTGCGTACGGCATCTGCTGGTAGACCTCCGCGGGTGCCGTGGTGTCGATCTCCCGGGCGTCCACCAGGAACTCGGCGGTGTCCGCCAGGACGCGGCCGAGCGTTCCGTCGAAGTACTGCTCCGCCTGCTCCTGCGCGCTCAGGTAGGTGAGGCCCTCGGTCTGCTTGCGCACGATGTCCGGGGACAGGCCCAGCTGCACGGCCAGGGACTCGATCGCGGCGTCGTCCCCCGCGGCCAGCCGGCGGGCCGCGGAGTCCTGGGTGGCCGTCCACATGCGCATGAACTCGGGGTTCTGCTCGACGAAGTCGGCCGTGGCCGCGCCCATGTCGAACGTGGGCTGACCGGCCTCGGCGGTCTCCGCGCTGGTGAGGATGACGGTGCCGTCGGCCTGCAGCTCGGAGAGGGTGGGGTCCCAGACCCACGCGGCGTCGACCTCGCCGCGCTGCCAGGCGGCGAGCATCTTGTCGGGCGCGAGGTTGATCAGCTCGGTCTGGCGGTCGACACCGGCCCGGCGCAGGGCGCTGAGCAGGGAGTAGTGGGCGGTGGAGCCGAAGGGCACGGCCACCGTCCGGCCGGCCAGGTCCTCGACCGAGGTGATGGACTCGTCGCGCACCACCAGGGACTCGGCGGCGCCGATGACGTCCTGCAGCCACACCACGCGCAGGTCGATGTCCAGGGGCGGGGAGACGGCGCGCACGGCGGGGCTCGACCCCACCAGGCCGAGGTCCACGGACCCGGCGCCGAAGGCCTGCACCACGTCCCCGCCGGAGTCGAACTTCGACCAGGTGATGTCGGCGTTGGGCATGCACGTCTCGAGCATCCGCAGGTCCTTGACCGCGAGGTCCCCGTTGGGGATCGCCTGCCAGGCGATCCGGGCCGTGGTGGTGATCGAGGGGTCGGGCTCGACCGGGCACACCGCGGCGGCCTGCACCGCGTCCGGGTGCACGGTGCGCCCGGACTCGACGCAGCCCGTCGTCGTGGCGACGGCGGTGAGGACGGCGGCCAGGCAGGCCGGGCGCTTCCAGGCGTGGGGCACGGGTCAGGCCTTTCCCTGCCAGGGAACCAGCCAGCGGCTGATCCGGACGATGAGGACGTCGAGGGCCACCGCGACGATGCCGATCGTGATGATGCAGGCGATCGTCAGCGCGGTGTTGAGCTGGGTGCCGGAGAGATAGGCCAGTCCGCCGATGCCGGGGATGCCGTTGTTGAGCTCGGCGGCCACGACCGTGGTCCAGGTGAAGCCGGCCGCCAGCCGGATGCCGGAGAGGATGCTCGGCAGGGACGAGGGGAGGATCACGTAGCGGATGCTCTGCACCTTGGACGCCCCCAGGGACAGCGCCGCGTTGATCCGGTCCGCGGGCACACCGGCCACGCCCTGCACGGTGGCGATGACGATCGGCGGGAACGCCGCCAGGAACAGCAGCACGTTCTTGGAGGCGTCGCCGATGCCCAGCCAGACGATCAGCAGGCCGATGTAGCCCAGCGGCGGGAGGGCGCGCAGGAAGTTGAGGTAGGGCTCGAAGGCCACCTGCAGCCATCGGGACGAGCCCATGAGGAAGCCGACCGCCAGGCCCACGACGACCGCCGCGCCCAGGCCCACGGCGATCCGCTGGAGGGAGGCCACCAGGTGCTCCCACAGGTAGTAGTTCTGCTCACCGCACACGGTCCGGGACAGGCCCTCCGCGACCGGCCGACAGGTGTTGGCCTGCACGAACGCGTTGAGCACGGCCCCGGGGGAGGGCAGGTAGAGGGCGGGGACCAGCTGCAGCGCCGCGACCACCCACCACAGGAGCACGACCACCACCAGCACGCCCACCTGGAGGATCAGCCGCCGGCTCCGCGTCCGCCGCGAGGCGCTGCGGGCCCCGGCGGCCACGGCCTGCGAGCTCTCGCGGGACGAGTCGGTCCGGAGGGGAGCGGCGCCCGGCACGGGCGGCTCTCTGGTCGTCGCGTTCTCCGTCATCTGCGCTCTCCGGATCGTGGTGATGGTGCTCCGCGGCAACGGCCCTGCCTCAGGCGAAGGCGCTGTGGCGCACCACCTTACCGGTATGTCCGCTGACCGGTTCCGTCAGAGCACGCCCAGCCGCGCGAGCCGCCGGCGGGCGGCGGCCTCGCTGGGCCCGGTCTCGCCGAGGGCCCGCCCCACGACGGCGAGGGTGAGACCGGCCGCGCCCCGGGTGGGGAGGGGCACGGGTCCCAGCCGGGGGCGGCGCAGGCCCAGCAGGGCCAGCCGCTCCTCGGGCAGGGAGTCGGCGACGGCGGCGAAGAGCGCCCGGTAGCCCGGCAGCAGCAGAGGGTCCAGGGGCGGGCGGCGCAGGAAGCCCACGACGTCGTCCACCCGCGGCCCGCCGGCGAGCTGGGGGCCGAACGCCCGGATCCGCTCCTCGAGCCCGGCCTCGGAGCGCGGCGGGTCCACCACTCCCATCAGCCGGCCGGCCACGGCCCACTCCCGGACGTAGGCGTCCGCTCCGCCCGGGATCGGACCGCCCCACCGCTGGTGGCAGCGCAGGAACGCGTCCGTGAACGCCAGGTGCACCCACTCGGCGAGGTCGGGGTCGTTGGCGCAGTAGGGCCGCCGGAGGCCGTCGGCCCCGGTGTAGGTCCCGCGCACGCTCTCGTGCAGTCTCCGCACGTGGGCGGAGGCGCGCTGCGCGGCGGCGGTGTCCCCGTACGTGACGGTGAAGATCCAGCGGATGGTCCCGGCCAGTCGTCCCAGCGGGTCCCGCCGGTAGTCGGAGTGCTCCACCACGCCCGCCAGCGCGCCCGGGTGGAGGGCCTGGGTGAGCAGCGCGCGCACTCCGGCCGGGATGGTGGCCATGGAGCCGTGCACGGCCCACACCGCCGAGCCCGGCCGGAAGTGGCCGGCGTCCTCGCCGTCGGCCAGCGCCAGCTCCCACGCGGGGATGCCGTCCGCCTGGCCCGCGAAGGTGGTCCGCAGCCGATCCTGCAGCGGCGCCATCAGTCCCACGTGCGCGTCCTCCCGTCCCGTGCCTCGGCCCCAGTATGCGCTCCGGCTCCGACACCCGGTGCGCCGGACCCGGGGGCACTCCGGGGCGGGCGCCTCGGCACGGGGCGCACGACCGACGGGTCCGGCCCCGTCGGCGGTGTGCGGGCGCGCGGTGATCGAGGCCCGCCGGGACGGTGCGGCGGTCGGGGCGGACCGTCAGCTGCGCTCCGGCTCCACCCCGGCGACCGGCGGGGCGCCCTCCAGGAAGCGCAGCAGGGCGGGGGAGCGGGCGACGACCGTCTCGTGGTAGCGGCCCAGCAGCTCCGGGTCCCTGCCGATCACGAGCCGGTCCACGTCGTCGTCCAGGAACATGGCCAGCACTCCCCGCAGCAGCTCCAGCGCGGTCTCGTCCCGGAGCAGGGTGCGCACGGCGGCGGGCACCCGCACGGTGCGCACACCGTCGAGGACGACGTCGGCGAAGTCCGGGTTGTCGCTGTCGGTCCAGCGCACGGCGGTCGCGGAGGAGAGCACGCCCAGGGTGTCCACGGCGCCGGCCACGACGAGCGCCGCCTGCGTCAGCGCGGTCTGGCTGTCCCGGGCGCGCTCCCGGGCGCGGCGCCGGCCGCGGACCCCACGGCGCGGCCGGGTGCGGTCCACCACCAGGTACTCCAGCTGCAGGCTTCCGTCGTGCTCCTCGAGGAAGGACACGGTCACCTCCTCGGTGGGCGCGTCGCGGCGAACGCCCGTGTAGGCCCTGCGGAGCAGGTCCTGCAGCTGGGTGGAGGATCGGCTGAGGGTGCGCCCGGACAGGCTCACGGGGCGCCCGTGGGCGTCGAGGCAGCGCACGACGCGCGGCACGCCGGCCACCGCGGTGACGAGGGGAGTGTCCACGGTGGGATCGCGCCTTTCTGCCGGGATCGGGATGCCTCCCATTCTAGATGCGCATGCATCCGCCGCACCGTGGTTGCTGTGGCCGGTTGTGGGGACAACAGCCCTCCCGTCAGCGGTGACGCGGCGGCCGCCGGGGACGGGGCCGCTCGTCCCGTCCCCGGCGGCCGCCGCCTCGGCTCAGCCGGTCACGGCCAGGAGCCCTCCTCGGCGTGGGCGATGAACAGCTCGCGGATCTCGCAGCCGGCGGGCTGGGCGAGGGCGAACAGGACCGCGTTCGCCACGTTCTCCGGGTCGTTGAGCTGGGAGTCGTCCTGGGGCTTGTACTGCTCGTCGCGGTCGTCGAAGAACCGGGTCTTCATGCCGCCCGGGATGAGCTGGGTGACACCCACCTCGCCCTTGAGCTCGGCGGCCAGGGCCTGGCTGAAGCCGAGCACCCCGAACTTGGACGCGCAGTAGGCGGTGGCGTCCGAGACGCCCTTCAGCGCCAGGGTCGAGGCGACCGTGATCACCCGTCCGCGCGACTCCCGCAGCGCGGGCAGCGCCGCCCGCACGGTGGAGACCGTGCCGAAGAGGTTGACCTGGACGACCTTCTCCCACTCGGCGGTCTCCACGTCCTCGAGCCGGCCGCAGCGGTCGATGCCGGCGGCGGTGACGACCGCGTCCAGCCCTCCGGCCTCCTGCACGGCCCGCTGGACCGTCGTGGTGACGGCGGCGGTGTCGGCGACGTCCACCTGGTAGGCGGTCACGCCGTTCAGCGCGCTGATGTCCCGGTCCAGGACGATGGGGGTGCCGCCGTTGTCGCGGACCGCCTCGGCCACCGCGGCGCCGAGCCCGGAGGCCCCGCCGGTGATCAGGACGCGGCCGGGGTTGGTGGGCTGGAAACTCATGCAACTTCCTCTCTGCTGGGCACGGCCCCGCCCGCGGACGGGGCCGCGGGCGGACGTGCTGCTCCTCGTCGGAACAGGGGCAGGCCCCCGCGGACGCGGCGGCCTGGTCACTGCTACCGTAACCGGTCCCGGGCCATCGGTAAGTATGCTCATCGGGACAGCCCCGGCCCTCCGGCGCCTTCGCGGCCGGAGGGCGTCCGCCCGACGGAACAGGAGATCCATGACCACCGCAGCACCCACCACCGACCCGACCACCGAGCTCACCGTGCTGGACCCGCGGGACGGGTCCGTGGTGGGCACCGTGGCCGCGGCCACCGAGGACGAGGTCCGCGCCGCGGTCGCCGCCGCGCGCGCCGCCGCTCGGGACTGGGCGCGCACGGCCCCGGAACAGCGCGGCAAGGCCCTGCGAGCGGCCGCGGACCGCCTGTCCGAGCACGCCCGGGAGCTCGCCGAGCTCAACACCCGCGAGACGGGCAAGCCCTTCGAGGAGGCCCTGGGCGGGGTCGAGGCCGGGATCGGCACCCTCTACCAGTACGCCGAGCTCGGCCCCGTGCACCGGGGCCGCAGTCTGCGCGGGGACGTGCTGGCGGCGGACTACACCGTGGCCGAGCCGCGCGGCGTCGTCGTCGCCCTGACCCCCTGGAACGACCCCGTGGCCGTGGCCGCGGGCCTGCTCGGGGCCGCCCTGGTCTCGGGCAACACCGTGGTGCACAAGCCCAGCGAGCGCTGCCCGCACGTCGGCGCCCGGCTCGGGGAGATCCTCGCCGAGGCCCTGCCCGCCGGCGTGCTGGGCACCGTCAGCGGCGGGGCGGCCGTCGGCGAGCTGCTCACGGGGCTGCCCGGCGTCGACGTCCTGGCCCACGTCGGTTCCACCGCCACCGGCGAGGCCATCGCCCGCGCCGCCGTGGGGACCGGTGCCCACGTGATCCGCGAGAACGGCGGCAACGACGCCCTCGTGATCGACGACGACGTCGACCCGGTCTGGGCGGCGGAGCAGGCGGCCCTCGGGGCCTTCGCCAACGTGGGGCAGATCTGCGTGGCGGTCGAGCGGATCTACGTCCACCGCGCCGTGGCCGAGCCGTTCCTGGAGGCCCTCACCGAGCTGGCGCGCCGGCGCAACGCCGAGGGCGCGCTCGCGCCCCTGGTCGACGAGCGGATGCGGGAGGAGGTCCACCGCCAGGTCGCCGACAGCGTCGCCGCGGGCGCCGTCGTGCTGGAGGGGGCGCGGGTGCCCGAGGGACCCGGCGCCTTCTACCCCGCCACCGTGCTGGGCGAGTGCGCCCCGGGGATGACCGTCATGGCGGAGGAGACCTTCGGGCCCGTGGCCCCCGTCCAGGTGGTGGACAGCTTCGCGGAGGGCCTGCGGCTGGCGGCGGCCGACCGCTACGGGCTGGCCGCGACCGTCCTGACCGGCCGGATCGCCCATGCCCAGCAGGCCGTGGCGGAGCTGCCCGTCGGCACGCTCAAGGTCAACAACGTGTTCGGCGGCGCCCCGGGCGGTGCGGCGCAGCCGCGGCGGGCCAGCGGCGCGGGCTTCGGCTACGGGCCGGAGCTGCTGGACGAGATGACCCAGGTGAAGGTCGTGCACATCGAGATGCCCCCGGCCCGCGGCTGAGCCGCGCGGACGGCCCCCCGGGCCTGGTCCGGCACGACCGGTGCGGACGGCGCCCCGGGCACACCGGTGCCCGGGGCGCCGGGGGGTCAGGCCCCGGGCAGCGGCTGGAGCAGCCCGCGGACGCGGTCGGAGGGCTGCTCGCCCAGCTCCCGCGCCACGAGCGCGCGGAAGCCCTCGAACGTCCGCCGCGCCTCGGTCTCGTTGCCCAGGCCCCGGTGCGCGCGGATGAGCAGGCACACGGCGCTCTCCCGCAGGGGAGCGGCGTCCTGGACGGTGCGGGCCAGGGCCAGGGCGCGGTGGACGTCGCGGTGCGCCAGGCAGAACTCGGCCCGCTCCTCCACGGCGTTGACGTAGAGCTCCTGCAGCCGCGCCTGCTCGGCGAGGACCCAGTCGTCGTACCAGCCCGGCAGCAGCTGCACCCCGGGGCGGTCCAGCACCCACGCGTCGTCCCGTGCCGCGGACCAGGAGGCCACCGGCCGCCGCACCAGCTCGAGCAGGTGGTGCAGGTCCACGTCCACCGTCTCGGCCAGCGCCAGGCTGCCTCCCTGGCACACCACCGCCCCCGGCAGGCGGCGGGACAGCGTGAAGACGGCCGCCCGCAGGCTGCCCAGCGCGTGGTCCTCCGGGACCTCCGGCCACAGCAGCCCGGCGAGGTAGGCCCGGGACCGGGGGCCGTGGATCGCCAGGGCCGCCAGCAGCCGCTGCTGCCGCGATCCCGTCGGCACCTGGGCGCCCCGCACGGTGGCGTCCCAGCTCCCCAGCAGCCGCAGCGCGATCGTCCCCCGCTCGCCCATGAGCTGTCTCCCCCCGGCTGACCAGGCACGATGTCCGCGCCGTGCGCTCACCGCCATGCTGGGCCGCGGCCCCGGGGAAGTCAACGACATGTCGCGCCCGGCGACGAGTGCGACCGCCCCGGCCCGGACCCCGGTGACGGGGCCGGGCCGGGGCGCTCGGGAGGGGTCAGTCCCACCACTTGTGGTAGAGGCGGTCGTCGCTGCCGATCGCGCACACGTCGACCCGGTCGCGGGCCCAGGAGACCGCCGAGGGGTTGTGCTTGACCCGCCCACCGAGGCTCTCCCAGTCGCTCCAGCGGCGGTCGTACCACTTGTGCCACACGGCGTCGTCGGTGCCGACCACGAAGCAGTCGAGCCGGCCCCTGGCCCAGGACGAGGCGCCGGTCCCGCCGCGGCAGACCCCGCCGAGGCTCTCCCAGCCGCTCCAGCGGCGCCCGTTCCACCACTTGTGCCACAGGGCGTCGTCCGTGCCGAGCACGAAGCAGTCCAGCCGGTTGCGCGCCCAGGAGGAGACCCCCACGCCGCCGCGGCACCGGCCGCCCAGGCTCTCCCAGCCGCTCCAGCGGCGCCCGTTCCACCATTTGTGCCACAGGGCGTCGTCGCGGCCGATGCCGAAGCAGTCGATCCGGTCCCGGTCCCAGGAGACCGCCGCGGGATTGGACTTCAGCCGTCCGCCGAGGCTCTCCCACTCGCTCCAGCCGCGTTCGTACCACTTGTGCCACAGCGCGTCGTCGGTGCCGACGACGAAGGTGTCGAGCCGGCCCCGTGCCCAGGAGGACACGCCGGTGCCGTACCGGCAGTCGCCGCCCAGGTCCTCCCATCCCGACCAGGCGGTGGTGGTCACGGGCGCGGCGGAGCCGGCCGGCGCGGACCCCAGGGCCACCCCTGTGCCCAGCACGGCGCCGGCCGTGATGAGGTTCCTGCGTGAGATGCCGCCGGGGGCGGCGGCGGTCCGCTCGTGCGGAAGGTCCCGTGTGGTCATGGTGTGCTCCTCGACGCGGGGCGGGACCGGCCGGTCGCACGGGCTCCCGCCGCGGTGGATGGTGGCCGCGACCGGGCCGGCGCCGTCCCGCCCTCCGTCCGGGGTGGTGCGGGCACGGTCCGCCGGTCGCACGGCCATGATCCGGCCTGCGGCGTTATCCCGGTATGACTACCTCCGGGGCACTTCGGGCACCCCGGGCGCGCCCGGGCGGGACGCCGGGGCCCGGCGCGGCCCGATGACCGGGCGGCCGGGCCGGCGGGGCTCAGAAGCGGCGCCGGACCCGCAGGGTGCTCGCCAGGCGCCGGACCTTGGGCACGTTGGTGGAGAGCACCAGGTAGCCCGTGAGAGTGCCCACGGTGGTCGCCCCGCCGGCGATAAGCGGCGTGTGGTAGCGGCGCCACCGCTCCGGGTCCGAGGCGAGGATGTGCGCCATCCCGTTGATGGACGCGGCGATCACCGCCCCGGCGACCACCTGGTGGCCGATCTTCTCCCCGCGCTTGAGCAGCGGCTCGAACTCGTCGGCGCGCAGGTGGACGTCGAAGCCGCCCCGTTCCAGGACCACGATCAGCCGGCGCAGGTACTCCGGGGCCTCCACGCCCATCTGCACGGCGTCCTCCACGACGTCCCGCAGCCGCTTGACCAGGACCTCGGGGGAGAGCCGGTGCAGGACGAAGCGCTGGGCGTAGGGGGTGAGGACGGTGACCAGGTCGAAGTCCGGGTCCAGGCCCGTGCCCACGGACTCGGCCGTGACGAGCATCCGCAGGAACAGGGCGGACTCGCGCGGCAGGTGCATCCGGTAGCGGCGGAGCAGGCCGATGAGGTCGCCCATGAGGTGGCCCACCCGCACCTCCTGCAGCGGCTTGTTGGCGTAGCGGCGCAGCATGATCCCCACGTCGCGGTCCAGCTCCCGCTTGTTGACGTCCTCCTCCTGGGACGTCATGCCGAGCAGCCCGGCCGCCGCGCGCCGGGGGTTCTGCTGCACCACCCCGAGCATGAGGGTGACCAGGTGGTCGCGGAACTCGTCGGTGAGGGTGCCCATCATGCCGAAGTCGATGATGCCGATCCGCCCGCCGGTCTCCACGAAGAGGTTGCCCGGGTGCGGGTCGGCGTGGAAGAAGCCGTGCTCGAAGATCATCCGGCAGATGGCCTCGGTGGACTCCACGGCCAGCAGGTGCCGGTCGAGCCCGGCGGCCTCGAGCGCGGGGTAGTCGTTGATCTTGATCCCGCGCACCCGCTCCATGGTGAGGATCCGGGAGGTGGAGGCCTCCCAGAAGATCTCCGGGATGTGCACCCGGGGGTCACCCCGGAAGTTCTCCGCCATCCGCTGGGCGTTGCGGGCCTCCGTGAGGTAGTCCAGCTCATCGCGCAGGGACTGGGCGAACTCGTCCGCGAGCCCCGCGAGGTCGAAGTGCTCCACGGCCGGCCAGTAGGTGGACAGCAGCTTGGCGAGCTCCGCGAGGATCTCCAGGTCCCGGTTGACCTCCTCGACGACGCCCGGCCGGCGGACCTTCACGACGACGTCGACGCCGTGGTAGACGGCCGCGTGCGCCTGGCCGATCGAGCCGGTGGCCAGCGGGGTGGGGTCGATCTGGGCGAGGATCTCCTCCGCGGCGGAGTCCGGCTCGGACTCGATCATCGCGCGGATCTGCTCCGGGGGCACCGGCGGCGAGTTGTCCTGCAGCCGGGTGAGCTCCTGCACGTAGCGCGGCGGCAGGAGGTCCGGTCGCGTGGAGACCAGCTGCCCCAGCTTCACGAAGGTGGGACCGAGCTCCTCGAGGGCCTGCCGCAGGTGCACCGGCTGGCTGTAGAGCTTGTTCGGGTCGATCAGGCGCACCCGGGCCAGCGGCGCCCGCCACTCCTCCTTGATCCCGCCGAGGGCGAAGCCGAAGCCGTGCTTGGAGAGCACCTCGAGGATCTGCAGGAAGCGTTCGCGGCGGCTGATCATCGGCCGGCCACTCCGGTGCTCATCCGGGCCAGGTAGAAGGACATGAAGCCGGTGGCCACCGCCACGATGAAGCACAGCGCGCTGACCAGCGGCTCGATCCCCAGGAACACCGCTCCGACCCCGGCCAGCAGCACGGTCACCGCCAGCAGCGCCCACACGGCCACGCCGACCCGCCCTGCGGCACCGCCGCGGGGGCGGGCGGAGGAGCGCTGCGCGGAGACGTCCTCGTCCGGCCCCGAGCGCTCGGCGCCGGCGGCCCCCGCACCGGCCACGGTCAGGCCCTTGCGCCACTTCTTGGCGTTGCGTGAGCGGTCGGCCTCCGCGGGGACGTAGGCGTCCGGCACCGGGTGGCCGTCGGTGGGCGGGAGCAGCTCGGGGACGTCGTTGGGCAGCCGCTCGAACCACTCCGCCGGGATCTCCTCCGGGCGGGCGGCCTGGATGGTCATCGACACCTCGAAGGCCGAGCCGCGGATCGTGCCCCACACCGCGGTGAGCAGCTCGTGCTGGAACGCGTGGTTGATGATCGGGATGAACTGCTGGGACATCTGGGTCGACAGCCGGCCCACCTGCCGGCGCTCGTAGAGCACGTCCACGGTGTCCACGACCTGCCCGTGGTGGTTCTTGACCTTGTTGGCCTCCAGGGTCAGCATCACCCGGCCCTCGCCGGAGGGCGGCACCACGCTGTGCAGGTACTCGGCGAACTCCTGCTCGTCCAGGACCTTGATCGAGGGCCCCTGCGGCAGCACGGTCGCGTGGGTCGGAGGCGTGTTGAGCGGGAACAGCAGGTCCGGGGCGGCGATGGACAGCCGCGCCGTCGCGTCGACCTCCGCCTGCCCGTCCTGGCGCAGCACGGTGGCGTCGAGCTTGAGCGGGGCCACCGGTGTGAAGCCCGAGGCGATCACCCGGGCCAGGTAGGGCCAGTACCGCTGCGCGTCCTGCTGGGCGAGGTGGCCGATCTTGTTGGGGCCGATCCGGACCGAGACCGTGTGCGGGTCGAAGGGGTTGTCCGGCTCCGGCACCAGCGCCGCGTTGCCCGTCCAGGTCCGCAGCTTGCCGAAGGACAGACCGCCGAACACCCGCATGATCTCGGTGTCGTAGAAGTTCTCCGTGACGATCTCCAGAGAGCCGCGGTCGTTGAGCGCGTAGTCGGTCATGGTCTCCCTCGGTGGAGCTGGGGCGGCAAGTCGTCAATAGCTTCTCACGATTCCCGGAACGGCCGGTTCAAGCCCCGGCCCCTACGGTGTCCGGGCCGACTGGTGCAATGAGCACCGATCAGGAGTCCCGTGCGGACACCGATGAGGACGCTGATCAGGACACCGGGCGGGCCCCGGTGGCCGCCCCGGGACGAGAGCCGGACCGGGACCGGAGAGGAGGCGCGGATGCCCCAGGGCCAGGTCCCCCCGCCCGAGCCCGCCGGCACGGCCGTGGACGTCGACGTGCTCCGCACGCTGTTCCTCAGCCCCGCCGGCTGGATCCACCGCCGCGTGGAGTCCGTGCTGATGAGCCCCGACGGCGTCACCCGGCGGAAGGTCTCCCTCGACGTGGACCTCGCCGCCCACGACCCCTGGCCGGCCGACGCCGCCGGCCGGCTGCTGGTGCCGGTCACCATCCAGGCCAAGCAGCCCCTGCGCAACTTCGACGCCGTCTGCGAGGGGGAGCCCGCCCCCGTGCTCGGCACCGAGGACAACGGGGCGCTCGCCGAGCTGCTGCTGCGCGGACTCATCCCGGAGCAGCTGCCGCTGGCCGAGGCCGCCCTGCTGGCCGAGCAGCACGTGCCCGCGATCGTGCACGTGCCGGAGCTGCTCGTGGAGGACGCCCTCGACCGGTTCTGGGCCCACTGCGAGCACCTGCGCACGGTCGTGCACGAGCTGATCGCGCTGGGCCGGCTCTCGGCCGAGGACGCCGAGAACTGGGACGGCGACTTCGCCCTGTTCACCACGGTGGCCGACCAGCTGGCGCGCGGGTTCCTGCTGACCTTCGTGCTGCCCGCCGAGCTCGCGGGCCGGCGGCTCGTGCTCAAGTACGCGATGGACGAGCAGTACGCCGCCGGCCGCCGGTCGCGGGCGCAGGACCGGCTGCGGCACTGCTGGAAGCCCTGGGTCGGCCGGGTGGGCCTGCACGACCTCGCCTCCTGCCGCAGCTTCCACCTGGAGCTGACGGTGCCCGCGGAGGTCCGGCTGCACGAGTTCACGGTCCTCTCCGCCGAGGACGACAGGAGCGGCACGGTCCCGGACCGGGCGGTGGACCGCGTCCTCGCCGAGGACCGGATCGTGCAGCGATGGCCCGGTGCCGTCCGCGGCCACCTGGCCCTGCGGCCCACGTCCCGTTTCGACGACGCCTTCTGCGAGATGGTGATCCTGCCGGCCCGGCAGGGGATCACGGCGTTCGCGTCCGTGGCGGTGAGCCTGATCACCGCGGTCCTGCTGCTCGTGGGTGTCGTGGCGGCCGCGCCCGAGCGGGTGCTGGGGCCGGGCTGGCAGGTGCCGTCCGCGGCGGCGTCGATCGTGATGTCCGTGGTCGCGGTGCTGCTCTCCTGGATCAACCGGCAGCCCGAGCACGACCTCTCGGTGCGCGTGATGCGCCCGCTGCGCTACGCCCTGAACCTGGAGGCGTTCGTCATGCTCATGCTCGCCGGCGCGGCGTCGGTGCCCTTCACCCCGGGGGCCGCCGGGGCCTACTGGGCCCTGCTGCTGCTCCTGCACACGCTGTCCCTCGTGCTGGTCGTGCGCACCTGGTGGGTGCGCCGGGCCGTGGACCGCGGCCGCTACACCGCCCGGGCGCGACGGCGCGGGCCGTGACCGGCGGCGCTCTGTTCAGTGGGACGGTGGCCTCCTACACTGGAGAGGTCACGGAAAGGATCCACCATGGCCTATGACGCACGGACCGGCCCGCAGGAGCCCCAGCCGCGCCGCACGCGACCGAACGACTCCAAGGTGAACGTGCTGCAGCTGGGCAACTCGTCGATGTCCCTGGGCCAGAGTCTGGACCGGCGGGTCTTCAAGTCCAACGAGGACGCCCAGCGCGCGGTGGAGCGCGTGCTGCGCCGGGCCGCCCGCCGCGCCGGCTGAGGCGACGCCGCCCGGAGGCGCGCCGTCAGGGGCGGGCCGCCGCCTGGGCGCGCAGGGCCCGCAGCAGGTGGTCCTGCTCCTCGGCCAGGATCCGGCGCAGCGCGGCCGGCGCCCCGGCGTGGTTGCTCAGCCACAGCTCCGTGCGCGCCACCACCGGGTGGTGCTGCGGGTCGCGGCCCGGCTCCAGATCGGCGTCCGAGGGGTAGAGGCCCTCGACCGTGCGGGTGGCCATCCCGATGGACCGGCGCGCCCAGACCTCCTCCAGCATGGCGAAGTAGGGCTCCCGGTAGGGCTCCACGAGCTCCTCCGGGCCGAGCCGGAACCCGGCGATCGTGGCCGTCAGCAGGTCGTTGGACAGCCCCTCCCCGGTGATCGCCTCCCACGCCTCGGCCTTGGCCTCCGGAGTGGGCCGGGCGGCGCGGGTGCGGGCCCACCCGATCTGCCCGGTGCGGGTGCGGTCCGCGGCGTGCTCCCGCTCCACGGCGGCCTCCAGCTCCGGGTCCGGGCCGTGCGCGGTGGCCACCAGCGCCGTCCACAGCGCCCAGCGCAGCTCGGGGCCCAGCGTCAGCCCCGGCAGGGCGTCCGCCCCGGTGAGCAGGTCCCGCAGCCAGCCGTCGTGGGAGCGGTCGCGCCGGGCCAGGCGCGCGGTCTGCCGGGCGAGGGCGAGCTGGCGGTCGCTGCCGGGGTCCGCCCCGCGCAGCTCGCGCACGGCGACGTCGAGCAGCCGCCCCCGCAGCCGGTCCCGCCGTGCCGGCGGGGTGTAGCGCTCCACGGCCTGCACGGCGTGCTCCACGGCGTTGACGAACATCCCCGCCTGCGGCTCGGCGAACCCGTGGTCCAGGACGGCCCCCACCCAGTCCCCGGGGTCCAGCTCGGCGTCGCGGGCGGCATTCCACAGCCCCGACCACAGCTGGGCCCGGGCCATGGCGTCCTCCACGGAGGACAGCGAGCTCAGCGCCGTGGTCAGCGACAGCGGGTCCAGGCGGGTCTTGGCGTAGGTCAGGTCCTCGTCGTTGACCACCAGCAGCGGCGCGGTGGAGCCCACGAGCTCCGGGACCTCCACACAGGCCGCCGCGGGCAGGTCCACGCTGACCGTGCCGGTGCGCACGAGCACGTCCCCGGGCCCGCGCTCGTAGCCGCCGAGCAGCAGCCGGTGCGGGCGCAGCACCCCGGGGCCGGGCTCCTGCAGCAGCGCGGCGAAGGTCACCGCCCCGTCGTCGTCCCGGGCGAGGTCCAGGCTCAGGGTGCCGACCCCGGAGGTGGCCAGCCAGGAGTCCGCCCACCCGCGCACGTCCCGCCCGGAGGCCTCCTCGAGCACCGCCAGGAAGTCCTCCAGCGTGGTGGACCCGTAGGCGTGGCGGCGGAAGTAGGAGCGGCACGCGTCGACGAACGGGCCGTAGCCCACGAACGCGACGAGCTGCTTGAGCACCGCCGCGCCCTTGGCGTAGGTGATGCCGTCGAAGTTCTGCCGGGCGGCCTCGAGGTCCGGGATGTCGGCGACCACCGGGTGCGTGGTCGGGAGCTGGTCCTGCTGGTACGCCCAGGCCTTGCGCCGGTCGGCGAAGGCGATCCACGCCTCCTCGAAGTCGGTGGCCTGCACCGACGCGTGGGCGCCCATGAACTCCGCGAAGGACTCCTTCAGCCAGAGGTCGTCCCACCAGCTCATGGTCACCAGGTCCCCGAACCACATGTGGGACATCTCGTGCAGCAGCGTGTTCGCCCGGCCCTGGTACTGGGCACGGGTCGCCCCGTCCGGGAACAGGTACTCCTCGGTGAACGTCACCAGCCCCGGGTTCTCCATCGCCCCCAGGTTGTACTCCGGCACGAACGCCTGCTCGTACTTCCCGAACGGGTACGGGTGGTCGAAGAGCTCGGTGAAGAACGTCAGCCCCTGCCGGGTGAGGTCGAACAGCTCACGGGCGTCGAGGTGCTCGGCCAGCGAGGCCCGGCAGTACAGGGCCAGCGGCACGGTCATCCGGCTGCCGTCCTCGAAGGAGTGCCGCCACTCGCTCGCCACCCGGTGGTAGGGCCCGGCCAGGACGGTGGTGATGTACGTGGAGATCCGCTCGGTGGCGGAGAACTCGTGCCGCAGCGCCCCGCCGCGCTCCGCCTCCGGGGCGGGGGAGCTCACCATCCGCACCCCGTTGGACGAGACCTCCCAGCCTCCGGGGCCAGGACCGTGAACCGGAACGACGCCTTGAGGTCGGGCTGCTCGAAGCCGGCGAAGACCCGGCGGGCGTCCGCCGGCTCGTACTGCGTGTAGAGATAGGTCCGCCCGTCGGACGGGTCCACGAAGCGGTGCATGCCCTCGCCCGAGCGCGAGTAGTGGGCCCGGCCGGCCACCGTGACCTCGTTGTCCGCCGCCAGCGAGGGCAGCCGGATCCGGGAGCCCTCCACGACGTCGTCCGGGTCCAGGGCCAGGCCGTTGACCGCCACCGACTCCACCGAGTGCGCGATGAAGTCCAGGAACGTCTGCGCGCCCTCCTCGGCGCGGAAGCGCACCGTGGTCACCGACCCGAACGAGTCCTCGGCCGGATCGGCGGCGGCGGAGAGGTCGAGCACCACCTCGTAGTCCTCCACGGTGATCAGCGCGGAGCGGTCGGCGGCCTCGCGGCGGGTCAGGTTGTCGTTGCGCACGGTGCCATTGAACCATTCGGGCCGCCGCCCCGCCCTGGACAGCAGGCTGACGGTGCCTAGGCTGGAGGCGACCGCCGCCCTCGACCCCAGGAGGCCCCCCATGGCCGACGCCCCGCCGCCCCCAGCGGGCGCGCCCCGAGCCGGCGGGTCCCGCCGGGCAGGACCGCCGCACCGTGCTCGCCGGCGCGCTGCTGGGCGCGGGCATCGCCGCCTCCGTGGTGGACCTCGCCGTGTTCCACCTCATCCTGCACTGGCACCACTTCTACGACCTGTCCACCACCGGCGTCGCGCTGTTCTCGGACGGCCTCTTCCACGCCTTCGGCTGGTTCGTGACGGTCGGCTCGCTCTTCCTGCTCGCGGACGTGCGGCGGCGCGGGGCCCTGTCCTGGGGACGCTGGGCCGGGGCGCTGCTGGCCGGCCTGGGTGCCTTCCAGCTCTTCGACGGCGTGGTGCTGCACAAGGTGCTCCGGATCCACCAGGTCCGCTACGACGTGGACCTGCTGCTCTACGACGTCACCTGGATCGGCACGGCCGTGCTCGCGCTCGCGGTGGGGCTGGGGGTGCTCCACCGCGCCCGGTCCGCCCGGGCCGGACGGTGAGCCCGCACCACGGCGGTGCGGATTGGGCCGCCGTGGAGGCCGTGGCCGTGCTCGCCCTGGCGGCGGGCGCGGCCGGCTACGCCGCGGCGCTGTGGGCGGCACGGCACCGCAGTCCGTGGCCGGTCCGGCGGACCGTCCTGTGGTTCGCCGGGCTCGGCTGCGCGGGGGCTTCTCTGCTGGGCCCCCTGGCCGCCGCCGCCCACGGCAGCTTCGCCGCCCACATGGTGGTGCACCTGCTGCTCGGGATGGCGGCGCCGCTGCTGCTCGTGCTCGGCGCGCCCGTGACCCTGGCGCTGCGGGCGCTGCCGGTGGCCGGCGCCCGGTGTCTGGCCCGGCTCCTGCGCAGCCGTCCGGTCCGGGTGCTGAGCCACCCGGTGGTGGCGGGAACGCTGAACGCCGGGGGCCTCTGGGTGCTGTACAGCACCGGCCTGTACGCCGCCATGGACGCCTCTGCGCCGGTGCACGCCGCCGTGCACGCCCACGTCCTGCTCGCCGGGTACCTCTTCACCGCGGCCGTCGTCGGGGTGGACACCGACCCGCACCGAGGATCCCTCCGGCTGCGCGCGGCGGTGCTGGTGGGGTATCTCACCGTGCACGCGGTGCTGGCGAAGCGGCTCTACGGGGACCCGCCCGCCGGGGTGGGGACCGCCGACGCGCAGCTGGGGTCCCGGATCATGTACTACGGCGGGGACGCCGTGGACGTGGCCCTGCTCGTGGTCTTCTTCGCCCAGTGGTATGCCGCCGGCCGGACGCGGGCCGCCCCGGCGGCGGCGTGGACGGCCGGGCTCAGGCCGCCGGCGCGGAGCCGCCCCGGGCCTCGAGCTCGGCGACGAGCTCGTCGTGCCGGTCCTGGGTGACGGGGTGCGGGCCGTCCGGAGCGGTCAGGTACTCGTGCTCGAGCTGGCACACCACCCGGCTGTGCAGCACCTGCAGCTCCACCAGGGACAGGGCGGAGAGCTCGGCGGGGAAGGCGCAGTCCGGGCCCAGGCACGTGTCGCAGCCGGACGTTCCCCCGGCGGCGGGGCCGGCCGGGGACGGGACCGTGTCGAGGCCGCTCATGCCGCCACGGCCTTGGTATCGATGCTGCCGGAGGGCCGGGAGACGGGGACGGGGGCGGCACCGGTGCGGCACCGGGCGACCGGGTCGATTCGCGCGACGACGGTCAGCTGGGAGTCCATGGAGGATTCCTTCCACGACGGGATGACATGGCCGGCTGCTTGACCCGTGAGGTCGAGCTTAGACCGGTAGTCCGCCCGCCACCAGGGGGGACGCGCGGCCGTGCCCGGGCCGGGGACCCGGACGCGGTGCGGTGCGCCGGACCCCGGGCCGCCGACCGGTAGCCTCGGGGGCATGCGCACACTCGTGGTCGGTTGGTCCAGCGTCCTGCACGGAGAGGCGACGGCCGGTGACGTCCTGGCCATGGACGCCGTCGCCGACGCCCTCGGCGCGGCCGGCGTCCCGCACGACGTCGCCTGGAGCGCGGTGATGTGCCCGCCCGGCGGGCTGCGCCTCGACGACGCCGACCCCGGACGGTACACCGATCTCGTCTTCGTCTGCGGGCCGGCCACCGGCCGCTCCATCGCCGAGCTGCACGAGCGCTTCGTCCACTGTCGCCGGATCGCGGTGGGGGTCAGCGTGCTCGACCCCGGCGACCCGGTGACCGCCGGGTTCCACCGGGTGATCGCCCGCGACCGCCCCGGGGCCGGGGCGCACCGGGACCTGGCGGCCCGCCCGGTGCCGCAGGCGGTGCCCGTGCTGGGCGTCTACCTCACCTCCGGGCAGCAGGAGTACGGTGCGCGACGCCGGCACGAGACGACGCGGTCCGGGCTCGAGGCGTGGCTCGGCGGGCTGGACGCGGCCCGGCTGCCGCTGGAGACCCGGCTGGACCCGCGCGACTGGCGGCTGCCCGCCACCGCGGCGCAGGTCGGCTCCGTGATCGCCCGGCTCGACGCCGTCGTGACCATGCGCATGCACGGTCTCGTCCTGGCCCTGCGGGCCGGGGTCCCCGTCCTGGCCGTGGACCCCGTCGCCGGGGGCGGGAAGGTCACGGCCCAGGCACGGGCCTGGGACTGGCCGGCCGTCGTCGGGCCCGAGGAGCTCGGCGCCGACCTGCTCGAGGAGCAGCTGCGCTGGTGCCTGTCGGAGGACGGGCGGAAGGCCGCCCAGGCGCGCTCCGTGAAGGACCCCAGCGGGGCCGAGCAGCTCCACGACCTCGTCCGGGAGCTGGGCGGCACGCCCCGCCCCGGCACCGCCGGCCCGCTCGGCGCCGAGACCGGCGACAGGCTCCTCGAGCGGGCCGGAACCCCTGCGCACCAGCGGTGACACGCCCCCAAGATCAGCCGCCTGATCAGTCTGTGTAATACTCCGCTCTATGAACTACCTGGGCATCAACGCGATTTTTCACGACCCCGCGGCGGCTCTCGTCGTGGACGGCAGAGTGGTGGCGGCGGCGGAGGAGGAGCGCTTCTCCCGGCGCAAGCACGGCAAGCGGCCCGTGCCGTTCTCCGCGTGGGAGCTGCCCGAGCAGGCGATGCGCTGGTGCCTCGCCGAGGCCGGGCTGACCCCGGCGGACCTGGACGCCGTCGGCTACTCCTTCGACCCGGCGATCGCCGCCGAGATGCCGGACGACCCGTACGACCCGGTGCGGGTGGACTACGCCCGCCGGGCCCCGGGCTTTCTCGCCGAGGCCCTGCCCGGCCTGGACCGGGACAAGGTCCGCTTCGTCGAGCACCACGTCGCGCACGCGGCATCGGCGGGCCTGGCCGCCCCCTCCCGCACCAGCAGCGTGCTCGTGGTCGACGGCCGCGGCGAGGCGCACTCGCACCTGGCCGGACGCTACCGCGACGGCGAGCTGGAGATCCTGCACCGCCAGGCCCTGCCGGAGTCCCTGGGCCTGCTCTACGAGTCCCTCACCGACCACCTCGGCTTCCTGCGCTCCTCCGACGAGTTCAAGGTCATGGCCCTGGCCTCCTACGGCGAGCCCCGCTTCCTGCCCGAGCTGCGCGAGATCGTCCGTGCCACCGGCGACGGCGGGTTCACCGCCCAGGCCCCGGACTGGACCCGCTTCGCCCCACGCCGGATCGACGACGGCACCTGGGGCGGCGACCATGCCGACCTCGCCGCCTCCGTGCAGGCCGTCGTCGAGGAGGTCCTGGTGGACCTCGCCACCTGGCTGCACGGCCAGACCGGCGACCGCGTGCTGACCATGGCCGGCGGCACCGCCCTGAACTGCGTGGCCAACTCCCGCATCTGGCGGGAGACCCCCTTCGAGGAGGTCTGGGTCCAGCCCGCCTCCGGGGACTCCGGCACCGCCCTCGGCGCCGCCCTGCACCTGGCCCAGGAGGCCGGTGACCTCGGGGAGCCGCAGCCCACCGCCGCCCTCGGGCGCAGCTGGTCCGACGAGGAGCTCGCGCAGTGGCTGCGCACCGCCCAGGTGCCCTTCACCACACCCGAGGACCTCGCCGGGGAGGTCGCCGACGTCCTCGCGGACAACGGGGTCGTCGCCTGGTTCGACGGCCGCAGCGAGTTCGGCCCCCGTGCCCTGGGCCGCCGGTCCCTGATCGCCAACCCGATGCACCAGGAGAACCTCGAGCGGCTCAACGACGTCAAGGGCCGGGAGCAGTTCCGCCCCGTGGCGCCCATGGTCCTCGAGGAGCGCGCCGCCGAGATCTTCAGCGGCGGACCGATGCCCAGCCCGTTCATGCTCTTCGTGCACGACGTGGCCCCGCAGTGGCGGGAGAGGATCCCCACCGTCACCCACGTGGACGGCACCGCGCGCATCCAGACCGTCACGGACGAGGACAACGCCGGGATCGCGGCGCTGCTGCGGGCCTTCGACGAGCGCACGGGCGTGCCCGTCGTCGTGAACACCTCGCTCAACACCGCCGGCCGCCCCATGGTCGACGACCCCCGCGACGCCCTCGAGCTCTTCGGCTCGGCCCCCGTGGCCGCGCTCGTGCTGGGCCCGCACCTGGTCCGCCGCGCCTCCTTCTTCCAGGAGGCCCGATGACGCCGGCGTCCACCGAGCCCGCCACCTACGCCGTCGTCATCCCCTCGGTGGGCCGGCCCACCCTGCAGTGGCTGCTGGACACCCTCTCCGCCCAGGACGTCGACGCCCGTCACCCCGGCCCCCTGGAGGTCGTCGTGGTCGACGACCGCCACGGGGACGTGGCGCCGCTGCGGCTGAGCGTCCCGGACACCGTCGCCTGGACCGTGCGCACCGTGCGCGGCTACGGGCGCGGACCCGCCGCGGCCCGCAACCGCGGCTGGCGCGCCGCCCGGCGCTCGGGCGCCGAGTGGATCGCGTTCCTCGACGACGACGTCGAGCTGCCCGCCGGCTGGGCGCAGCGGCTGGCCGAGGACCTCGCCGCGTGCGGGCCCGAGACCGGCGCGACCCAGGGCCGCATCGACGTCCCGCTGCCGGACACCCGCCGGCCCACGGACTGGGAGCGCAACACCGCCTCCCTCGAGGACGCCGACTGGGCCACCGCCGACATGGCCTACCGCGTGGCGGCCCTGGAGGCCGTCGCCGGCTTCGACGAGCGGTTCCCGCGCGCCTACCGCGAGGACGCCGACCTCGCCCTGCGCGTGCGCCGGGCGGGCTGGCAGCTCGTGCGCGGCGAACGGCGGATCACCCACCCGGTGCGCCCGGCCGACGACCTGGTGAGCCTGCGCGTGCAGGCCGGCAACGCCGACGACGCCTGATGCGCCGGCTGCACGGACCGGACTGGCGCGCCGCGGCGGAGGCGCCCGCGGCGGCTTCGCGTGGCACGCCGCCACCGTCGGCGCCCTGGGGTCACCGCGGGCCGGGGCCGCGGCGGCCGCCGGGGCCGCGGCCCTGGG
>NZ_MKJW01000080.1:0-63065 GCF_001942375.1 Kocuria sp. CNJ-770 | reverse complement strand
TGACGGCCACGGTGAGCGTCACGGTGGCGCCCTGCGGAGCGGACTGGCCCGCGTCCACGCTCTGGTCCACCACCTGTCCGGCCGGCACCCCGGACCGGGCGGTGGTGACGATCTCGGCGGAGAGCCGGACCTCGTCCGCGCCGAGGGCGGCGACGGCCGCCTGGCGGCTCAGGCCCACGAGCTGCGGCACGGTCACCCGTCCCGTGGACACGACGAGCTCCACCTCGGAGCCGCTCGGGACGGTGGTCCCGCCGTCGGGGTCGGTGGCGACCACCGCTCCCTCGGGCACCCAGGAGCTGTTCGCCGTGCGGGTGGACCCGACCTCGAGCCCCGCCGACTCCAGGGCCTCCCGGGCCTGCTCCTCGGAGCGGCCGGCGAGGTCGTCCGGCACCTCCACCTCGGCAGGTCCCCGGGAGACCTCGAGGACGACCGTGGTGCCCTCCTCGACCCGGGTGTCGGCCGCGGGGTCGGTGCCCACCACGTCGCCCTCGGGCACCTCGTCGTCGTAGACCTGCTCGCGCTCGGGCACCAGGTCGGCACTGCGCAGCGCCGTCTCCGCCACCGAGGCGTCCATGCCGGCGACGTAGGGCACCGCCACGAGTGCGGGCCCACCGCGCTGCCCCTGGACCCACTGGAGGGCCACGACGCCGAGGACGGCGAGCAGCGCGAGGACGAGCAGGGCGAGCAGGGCCGTGCGCAGCGGACGCCGCCGCCGCACCGGGGCCGAGCCGTGGCCGGCATCGCCGACCGCCGCCGCGATGCCCGCAGCGGCGGCCGGGGCGACCGCGGGGGGCGTCGGCGCGGGGACGGGGGCCCGGCACGGGCGGCAGCGTCTTCGTGTCCTCGTCCCGCCCCGGCACCGCCCGCAGGGACTGTGTGGCCTCGAGGTCCTCCGGCACGGCCGGGCGCAGCTCCCGCAGGGCCCGGCGCATCTGCCCGGCGTCCTGGAAACGGGCCTCGCGGTCCTTGTCCAGGGCCCTGGCCATGAACTCGTCCACCCGATGCCCGATCCGTGGGTCGAGCTCGGACGGGGCGGGCGGACGGTCCCGCACGTGCTGGGCGGCGATGTCCACGGAGGACTCGCCCACGAACGGCGCGCGCCCGGTGAGCATCTCGAAGAGCACGCACGCGGCGGAGTAGAGGTCCGAGCGGGCGTCCACCGACTCACCCCGCGCCTGCTCCGGGGACAGGTACTGCGCCGTCCCCAGGACGGCCTGGGCCTGCGTGAGCGCCGGGGAGGTGTCCTCCACCGCCCGGGCGATCCCGAAGTCCATGACCTTCACCTGGCGCTCCGGGGTGACGATCACGTTCGCCGGCTTGATGTCCCGGTGGACGATCCCGGCCCGGTGGCTGTACTCGAGGGCGTCCAGGATCCCCAGGGTGATGTCCACGGCGTCCCGCGGCGTGACCGCGTCCTCGTGGATCAGCTCCCGCAAGGTCCGGCCGGGCACGTACTCCATCACGATGAACGGCCGGTCCACGCCCTCGTCGGTCCGGGCCAGGATCTCGCCGGTGTCATACACGGAGACGATCGAGTGGTGGTTGAGAGCCGCCACGGACTGCGCCTCCCGCTTGAAGCGCTCGTGGAAGGTCGCGTCCCGGGCCAGCTCGGGCCGGAGCACCTTGATCGCCACCCGCCGGCCGAGCCGCAGGTCCCGTCCCACGTGGACCGTGGCCATCCCGCCGCGCCCGATCGTCTCGCCCACCTCGTAGCGGTCGTTGATCAGAGGGGGAACCACGTTGCGGGCCGGCACGGCTCAGCCCTCCTGGCCGGGTCCGGTGGGCGTCGCGGTGGGAGGCGCGGAGGGCGTCGGGGACGGCTCGGCGGTCGGAGCGCTCTCCGGGGCCACGGCCACCCACATCTCGATGGTGTCGCCGGGGCGGACGGTCGAGCCGCCCAGCGGCTGGGTGCGCAGCACCGTGCCCGGCGCGGCGTCCTCGGTGGGCTCGTCGTACCGGATGATGTTCACCCCGAGCAGCCGGATCTCGTCGATCAGCGGATCCGCCTGCTGTCCGACCATCCCGGAGGGCAGCTCCACGGTGTCGGGTCCGGTGGAGAAGGACACCGTGACCGTGGCCCCCCGCTGCACCTGGCCGACGGGGCTCACGGACAGGACCGTGTTCTCCTCCTGGTCCGAGGTCTGGCCCTGCCGCTCGACCCGGAAGCCGAGGTCGGAGAGCTCCTGCACCACGTCGTCGACCGGGCGGCCCTCGTACCGGGCCGCGAGGACCTCCACGGTCTCCGCAGCGTCCGCGGGCGGGGCGGTCGTCTCCTCCGGCACGACCGTGGTGGAGACCGTGCCCGTGGGGGTCGGCTCCGGCGCCACGGTCTCGGGCTGCCGGAGGAGGAAGAACCACAGCAGCCCGGCGAGCAGGGCCAGCGTCAGCAGCACGCCCAGCAGCCAGGCCCACGCGGAGCCCCGTTCGCGGCGGGGCCCCGCCGGCGGAACCGGGTCCGCCGCAGAAGCACCGCCGCCCGGCGCGCGGGAAGGCTCGACGACGTCCAGCTCGGCCGTGATGGGCCGCGCCGGCCCGGCCGCGGCGGCGACCCCGGCGCCGGCCGCCGCAGCCCCGGCCGCCCGGGCGGTGCTGTCCCGCTCCAGCAGCCGGGTCGGCGCGTCGGCGACGGGCTCGAAGGCCTGGGTGGCCTCGTCGTCGGGCAGGTCGAGGAAGGCCCGCATCCCGGGCACGGCGGAGACCGCCGCGGCCTCGTCCCCGCGCCGGAGCGCGTCCACGGCGGTGGCGAGGGCCCCCGCCGTGGCCGGGCGGTCCTTGGGGTCCTTGGCGAGCATCGACATCACGAGGGCCTGCACCGGGTCCGGCACGTCCTCGGGCAGTGCGGGCGGCGGGTCGTTGACCTGGGCGAGGGCGATCGCGATCTGCGACTCCCCGGTGAAGGGCCGGCGTCCGGCCAGGCACTCGTAGCCGATGATGCCCAGGGAGTAGATGTCCGAGGAGCCCGTGGCGGTCTGGCCCGTGGCCTGTTCCGGGGCGAGGTACTGGGCGGTGCCCATCACCTGGCCGGTGGCCGTGAGGGGCACCTGGTCCGCGAGGCGGGCGATCCCGAAGTCCGTGACCTTCACCCGGTTGTCCGGGGTGATGATCAGGTTGCCGGGCTTCACGTCGCGGTGCACCAGGCCCTGCGCGTGCGCGGCCGCGAGCGCCCGTGCCGTCTGCCCGATGTAGTTGAGCACCGTGTCGGCATCCAGGGTCTTCCGCCGCTCGATGATGTTGGACAGCGGCTCGCCCGGGACGAGCTCCATGACGAGGAAGGCCGAGCCCTCCTCCTCGCCGTAGTCGAAGACGTTCGCGACACCGGGGTGGTTCAGCAGGGCGGTGTGCCGCGCCTCCGCGCGGAAGCGCTGCAGGAAGTTCGGGTCCCCGTTGTACTCCTCCTTGAGGATCTTCACGGCGACGATGCGGCCCAGGACCCGGTCCTTGGCCTTCCACACCTCTCCCATGCCGCCGATCGCGATCCGATCGGTCAGTGCGTAGCGCCCGCCCAGGACGGTGCTCGACGAAGGTCTCACTTGTTCAACACCGCCTCGAAGAGTTGCTTGGCGCTCGTGGTGGTCAGGCTGGACCCGGTCGCCACGTCCACGTCCTCGAAAACCACGGCGAGGGCGATCTGGGGGTCGTCGGCCGGGGCGAAGCCGGTGAACCAGGAGTCGTTGAGGCCCTCCTCCGAGCCGATCTCGGCGGTGCCCGTCTTGCCGGCCACCTCGACGCCGGGCACGGCCGCACCTCGGGCGATCCCGTCCTCGACGACCTCCACCATCAGGTCGGTGACGGTGTTGGCGACCTCCGCGCTCGTGGAGCGGCGCAGCTGCTCGGGGGTGAACTCGTCGATCACGGACAGATCGGCCGAGCGCACGGTCTCCACGAGCTGGGGCTTCATCATCAGGCCGTCGTTGGCGATGGCGGCGCTCATCATGGCCACCTGCAGGGGCGTGGTGCGCACGTCGTACTGGCCGATGGAGGACAGCGCGAGCTGGGACTCGTTGAGCTCCTCGGGGAAGATCGACGGCGTCACCTTCAGGGGTACGGAGAGGGACTCGCCGTAGCCGAAGTTCTGGGCGGTCCGGCGGATCGCGTCCTCCCCGAGGTCCAGAGCGATCGAGGCGAAGGGGGTGTTGCAGGACTGCTCGAGCGCGAACTCCAGGTCCGCCTCGGTGCGGGCGGTGCACCCTCCGCCCACGTAGTTGGGCAGGGTCACGTCGGTGCCGGGCAGGGGCAGCTCCTGCGGGTTGGGGATCGAGGACTCCGTGGTGTACTCGCCCGACTCCAGGGCCGCCACGGTGTCGATGATCTTGAACGTCGAGGCCGGGGCGTACAGGTCCCCGGAGATCGCGCGGTTGACGAGCGGCTCGGCCGGGTCCGCGTTGAGCCGCTCGGCGGCGGCGATCACGGAGCCGGAGTCGTGGGAGGCGAGCTCGTTGGGGTCGTAGCCGGGGCTGGAGACCATGGCGAGGATCGCGCCGGTCTCCGGGTCGAGGGCGACGATCGAGCCCTTGCGTCCCTCCAGCAGCTCCGCGGCGGTCCGTTGCAGCTCCGGGTCGATGGTCAGCTCGACCGACGCGCCGGTGGGCTGGTTGCCGGAGAACATCGAGACCACACGGTCGTAGAACTGTTCGTCGGACGCGCCGGAGAGCTCGTCGCCCAGGGCCGCCTCGAGCCCGGTGGCTCCGTAGACCAGCGAGAAGTAGCCCGTCAGGTGTCCGTACAGCAGCGGGTCGGTGTAGACGCGCTGGTACTCGAAGTCGTCGTCCGAGGGCGTGGAGGAGGCCTTCGCGTCGCCGTCCACGAGGATCGCCCCGCGGTCCGCGCCGAACTGGTCGTAGAGGCTGCGGTTGTTCCACGGGTGGGCCTCGAGGGTCCGCGCCGCGAAGAATTGCACGTAGGTCAGCGCCAGGAGCAGCACGGTGAAGATCGCCACGCCGGCCACCCAGGTGTGTCGGATCGCCCGGTTCACGATGCTCCTCCGTTCTCGGTGCGCCCGGGACCGCCCGGGGTGCGGCGGTCCTGGTCGGTGAGGCGGGACATGGCCTCGGTGGGGGTGCCGTCGTCGTCCGGCCCGTCCTCGGAGACCGGGCGCCCGCCCGGACCGGCGGCCGCGATCGGCTCGGTCGCCCCGGTGTCCCCGGGCACCGCGTGCTGGCGTGCCGTGTCCGGACGCGCGGCCGGCCGTTCGACGGTGCGGCCGTCGGTGCGCTCGTCGGTGCGCTCCTCCGCGTCCCGGCCCGCTCCGCGCCGGCGCTCCCGGCGCTCGGCGCGCTCCTGCTCGTCCCGCCGCGCGGCCTCCCGCAGGGCGGCCTCGTAGGCGGCGACCTCGGCGAGATCGGCCTCGGTGGCCGGCCCGGTGACCACGGGCCGGCGGGCCGTGTGCGAGATCGCCAGGATGATCGCCGCGATGATCCAGTTGGACAGCAGCGAGGAGCCCCCGGCGGACATGAACGGGGTCGTGAGGCCGGTCAGGGGAATGAGCCGGGTGACGCCGCCCACGACCACGAACAGCTGCAGCACGATGACCGCGGACAGCCCCGCCGCGAGCAGCTTGCCGAAGGCGTCCCGGGTGCCCAGGGCGGCGCGGAACCCGCGGCTGACGAAGAGGAAGAAGAGCATCAGGATCGCGCCGAGCCCGATCAGGCCCAGCTCCTCGCCGAACGCGGTGATGATCATGTCCGAGTTGGCGTAGGAGACGAGGTCCGGCCGGCCCTGGCCCAGGCCCTGCCCGAACAGCCCGCCCGAGGAGAGCCCGAACAGGCCCTGGACGATCTGGGCGGACCCGCCGGGGGCCCGGTTGAAGACCTCCGGGTCGAAGGCGTTGAGCCAGGAGTCCAGGCGCGCCGCCACGTGGCCGAAGACCCGGCTCGCGAGGAAGCCGCCGACGGCCACGAGCAGCAGGCCGATCACGATCCAGCTCAACCGGCTCGTGGCGAGGTAGATCATGGCCAGGAACAGCCCGAAGTACAGGATCGCGGAGCCGAGGTCGCGCTGGAACACCAGCACGCCGATGGCCACCAGCCAGGCGGCGAACATGGGGGCCATGTCCCGGAACCGCGGCAGCCGCACGGGACCGAGCTTCTTGCCGGCCAGGAGGATGAGGTCGCGGTTGGTCGAGAGGTAGCCGGCGAAGAAGACGGCCAGGGTGATCTTCGCGACCTCGCCCGGCTGGAAGGTGCGCCCGCCCACGGAGATCCAGATCCGGGCGCCGTTGAGCTCCACACCGAGCCCCGGCAGCAGGGGCAGGAGCAGGAGCAGGCCGCTGAGCACCAGGGAGATGTAGGTGATCCGGCGCAGCACCCGATGGTCCTTGAGGAACCAGAGCACCAGGCCGGCGGCGGTCATCGCCAGCCCCGTCCACAGCACCTGGGACTGCGCGGCGGACTGGTCGGTGGTGAGGTCGATGCGGTGGATCATGGCGATGCCGAGGCCGTTGAGGGCCACCACGATGGGCAGCACGTAGGGGTCCGCGTACGTGGCCCGCAGACGGACCACCAGGTGCAGGAGCAGCGCGCCGACGCCCAGGACCAGGCCGGAGACCAGGATGTGCGGGTCCCCGGTGCCGAGCTGGTCCGGGTCCACGAGGATGTTGGCGCCCACGCCGATGGCCACGGCCACGACCAGCAGCAGCAGCTCGGTGAGCCGCCGCGGCTTCTGCCGGGCCTCGGCGGGCTCCTCGGGGGAGCGGGTTCCGGCGGTGGAGCTCATCGGTCACCTCCGGGGCTCGCGGCGGGCGACGCCGTGGGGGACGCGTCCTGGGCCGTGGTGGGCGAGGAGGTGGCCCGGCGGACGGTGCCGGTGGGGCGCGGCTCCGCCCCGGGGCCGGCGCCCGGGGCGGACTCGCGCAGCTCCTGCACGATCCGCAAGGCCTCCTCCAGGCTCCCCGCCGGGATGGCGTTGCGGACCCGCTCCTGGGTGTAGCCGGGCAGGTCCTCGACCCGCAGGTCAGTGGTCCGCTCCAGGTCGCTGAGGCTCACGGGGCCCAGCGACTGGGAGACCCCGCTGTAGATGGCCACGCTGCCCTGCTGCTCGCCCACGTAGTACTGGGAGTTGATCCAGTTCGTCGTCAGCCACCCGCCGGCCACCAGCAGCAGCCCGACCGTGGCCAGGGCGAGCACGGTGAACGCGCGCCGGTTCCGGCGCCGGCGCGGGGACGGGGCCGTGGCCTCCGCCCGGTGCAGCGCCGACTCGACCTCCTGGGGATCGGCCAGGGTGTCCGGCGCGGAGGTCTGCAGCAGGGTCGCGCGGCGCTGCAGGATGCTGTCGCTCACCGTGGGGATGCGCCCGGTCTGGGTGGCGTTGGCGGCGGCGCCCACCAGCAGGTGCGGACGGGCCGCGAGGTCGCGGCGAAGCACCGCGGCGGAGGACTCCGCGGACTCCGGGCCGGCGGCCGCATCCCCGGTCAGCTCGTCCGAGGTCCGGGCGAAGCCGGGGTCCGGGACCGCGCCGCGCGCCTCGCCGGTCTGCGGCGCGACCGGGGCGTCGTCGTCGGTCGCGAACACCTGCACCACCACCACGGTGACGTTGTCCGGTGCCCCGCGGTCCAGGGTCAGCTCCACGAGGGTGTCCACGATCTGGTTGAGGTCGTCCCCGGAGCGCAGCACGGACTCGATGGTCTCGGGCCGGACCACGGCGTTGAGCCCGTCCGAGCACAGCAGCCACCGTTCGCCGATCTCGGGGCGGACGGTCTCCACCTCGATCTCGGGGGAGGCGTCCACGTCCCCGAGCACGCGCATCAGGACGTTCTTGTGGGGGTGGGACTCCGCCTCGTCCGGGCGCAGCCGTCCCTCGTCGATGAGCCGCTGCACGAACGTGTGGTCCCGGGTGATTTGGTGGAACTCGTCCCCGCGCAGCCGGTAGGCCCGCGAGTCGCCGATGTGGGCGACGACGATCTCGTCCTCGTCGGCCAGCAGCGCCGTGACGGTGGTCCCCATCCCGCCGAGGCGGGGGTTGCCCAGGACCAGCCGGGCCAGGTTCTGGTTGGCGTTCTGGATCTCGTCCGCGAGCACGGTGGCGCCGTCGCCGTGGTGCCCCGGCCGGTCGAGGGAGGTGAGGTCCATGACCGCGGACGCGGAGGCGACGTCCCCGCCCACGTGCCCGCCCATGCCGTCGGCGACCACCGCGAGGTGCCGGCCCGCGTAGGCGGAGTCGTCGTTCTTCGAACGGACCCTGCCCACGTCGGAGCGCGCGGCGTAGCGGAAGGCGATCGCCATGCGTCAGGACCTCAGTTCCAGGACGGTCTTGCCCACCCGGAACGGGGTCCCGGCGTCGAGGGGCACGGCCCGGGAGAGGCGCTGCTGGCCCACGAAGGTGCCGTTGGTGGAACCGAGGTCCTCGAGGAACCAGCGGGAGCCCTGCGGGAAGAGCCGGGCATGTCGCCCGGAGGCGTAGTCGTCGCCGAGGGGGACGGTGGCCTCGGGGGAGCGGCCCAGCAGGACGGGGGCGTTGCCCAGGGCGTAGCTGTGGCCCTGCAGCGGGCCCTCCAGCACCGCGAGGGTCTGCGGGCGGGAGCGCTGCTGGCCCGTGCCGGGACCGGCGGCGGGCGGCGCGGTCGGCTCGGGAGCCGCCGGTGCGGCCGCGGCGCGGGACCGGCCCAGGACGGCCGGGAGCTTCCCGCCGACTGCCAGGTCACGACCCTGGCTGGCCACGATGCTGAAGATGAAGATCCAGAGGAGGGCCAGGAACCCGAAGCGGAGGAGGGTGACGGTCAGCTCGGACATTCAGCGGTTCCCCTTCGGGGTCAGGAGGCGGAACGTGATCCGGGTCCGTCCCATGGTGATCACGGAACCGTTGACCAGCTCGGAGCGGCCGATCACCCGCTCCCCGTCCACGTAGGAACCGTTGGTCGAGCCGAGGTCCACGGCCAGGAAGTGCTCGCCCTGCCGGCGGATCTCGAGGTGCTTGCGGGACACCCCGGTGTCCTCCACGGTGATGTCCGCCTCGGCGGACCGGCCCAGCACGATCGAGTCCGCGTTGATGGAGAACCGTTCGCCCTCGACGTCGAGCACCGGGATCCAGCGCCGCGCGGACGCGGCCTGCGCGGGCGCGGCCTGCGTGGGCTCGTCCTCCGGGTCCCGGTGGCCGCGGGCGATCCGGTGCCCGCTCGGGGTGGCCGGCGTGTTCGGGGACTCGGCGGTGCGCTGCGCCGAGGAGTGCACGCGGAACTCGCCGGCCTCGACCTCGGGGTTGTGGGTGAAGGAGACCTTCACCGCTCCCTGCAGCGTGTAGGCCTGGCTGCGCGCGTGCTTGATCACGACGTCGCACAGCTCCTCGGCCAGCGGCGTGCCCCAGTCCTGGGCGCGGGGGAAGTCCTCGTCGGAGAACTCCACGACGAACACGTTGGGGGCCATGGTCCGCCCGGCGGAGATCGTGAAGGCCTCCTGGTCGAGCTCGCGGCGCAGTGCGCTGGCGATCTCGACCGCCTCCACCCGTTTGCGGGAGCCCGTGGTGAAGGCGGCGCGGACGGCCTTCTCGATGTTCTTCTCGAGGCTTTCGAGGAATCCCATGCCGCCTCCTTCCTGGCGTCGATCGCGGTGTGCATGCCCCCGGTCTCGGGTCAGGCGCTCTCCAGGATAGTAGACGTGGTGCCTGGGAGCCGCGTCGACGGCGGCAGGCGCGGCGGCGGACCCCTTGCCAGGACGCCGCGCCGGGGGAAGAATCCTGGTATGAAGCACACTGATCAAAAGGCCCTGTCCCTGACCGCGCTCGCGCTCTCGGCGCTGCTGCTCGCCGGGTGCGGTGACGGCGGCGGTGGTGGCGACGGAGGTGGGGCGGAGGCCACGGACGGAGCCGCGACCAGCGCTCCCGCCGAGCCCACCGGCACCGGGGACCCGGCGACCGGCGCCGGGAGCCCCTCGGCCACGCCGTCGGGCACGGCGACCGGCGACGAGAGCCCGTCCGCGACGCCCTCGGGCACGGCCACCGCCGACGGGAGCCCCGGCGCCTCACCGTCGGGCACCGCCACCTCGACCTCCTCGCCGGAGACCGGGGGCGAGGCCGCCGCCGTGGTGGGCGCGGTCGTCGCCGCCGAGGAGGCCGTGACGGGAGGCCAGGTGTTCGAGATCGACCGCAAGGACGGCGAGGAGGGCTGGGAGGTCAAGCTCGCCGTCGGCGACCGGGAGAAGGAGGTCGACGTCTCCCAGGACGGCTCCGAGGTCACCCCCCAGGAGGGCGACGACCAGCTGGACCAGGAGGACCGCGAGCGGGTCGCCCAGGTCCAGGTCCCGCTGGAGGACGCCGTCCGGACCGCGCTGGACGAGGTGGACGGCACGCTCGACGGCGCCCAGCTCGACACGGAGGACGGCACCACCGTCTGGGAGGTCGACGTCGACGACCCCGACGGGACGTCCGTGGACGTGTACGTCAACGTGGCCAACGGCTCCGTCGTCAAGGTCGATCGCTGACCCGGTGACAGGAGCCCCGGGGCGTTCCGGGCAGCGGCAGCTGCGGCTCACGTTCCTCGGCCTGCTGATGGCCGTGCTGCTGGCCGCCCTCGACCAGACCATCGTGGCCACCGCCCTGCCCGCGATCGTCGGGGACCTCGACGGGCTGGACCGCATCTCGTGGGTGGTCACGGCGTACGTGCTGGCGGCCACGGTGGGCCTGCCGGTCTACGGGAAGCTGGGCGACCTCTACGGGCGCAAGCGGATCTTCCTCGTGGCCGTGGTGGTCTTCCTCCTGGGCTCGGTCCTGGCCGGCGCCGCCCAGGACATGACGCAGCTCATCGTGTTCCGTGCCCTGCAGGGCCTCGGCGGCGGAGGTCTGCTGATCGGGGCGCAGGCGATCATCGCGGACCTCGTCCCGGCGCGCGAGCGCGGGAAGTACATGGGCGTGATCGGGGCGGCCTTCGGCCTCGCCTCGGTGAGCGGGCCGCTGCTGGGCGGGTTCCTCACCGACCTCGTGAGCTGGCGCTGGGTGTTCTGCATCAACCTGCCGCTGGGCCTGGTCACGCTCGTGTTCATCCCGCGCTTCCTGCACCTGCCGCACGTCCCGCGCGGTCGCGTGCGGCTGGACGTGCTCGGGACCGCGCTGCTGGCCGCGGGCAGCGTCGCGTTCGTGCTGCTGACCACCTGGGCCGGCACCGTCCACCCCTGGGCGAGCCCGCCGACCCTCGGGCTGGCCGGGGCGGTCGCCGTGCTGACGGGGATGTTCGTACTGGTCGAGCGCCGTGCCGCGGAACCCATCATCCCGCTGCACCTGTTCCGGGTGCGCAACTTCGTGGTGCCCACGGCGGCGGCCGTCGGGATGGGCGTGATCATGTTCGCCACGATCACCTACCTGCCCACGTACCTGCAGATGGTGGAGGGCGCCTCGGCCACGGCGGCCGGTCTGATGATGATCCCCGTGACGGCCGGGATGCTCGCCGGCACCATCGGCACGGGGCGGCGCATCGCGCGCACCGGCCGCTACCGGCTGTGGCCGGTCCTGGGCTCGGCGGTGATGGCCGCGGGCCTCGTGCTGCTCTCCACGATCAACGAGAGCACCCCCTACGCGCTGACGGCCACCGGCATGGCCGTGATCGGTCTGGGGATCGGCTGTCTCCTGCAGAACCTCGTGCTGATCGTGCAGAACGCCGTGCCGCCGGCGGACGTGGGGGCCGCGACGTCCGCCTCGAACTACTTCCGGCAGACCGGCGCCTCCTTCGGGATCGCGGTGTTCGGCTCGGTGTTCGTCGCCCGGCTCGACGGCGCCCTCGGGGACGTCTCGTCCCCGGCCGGGGCCGACGTCAACGCGCTGAGCCCGCAGGTGCTCGCCTCCCTGTCCGCCCCGGCGCAGGAGGCGGTGGCCCAGGCCTTCGCCCAGGCCCTGCCTCCGCTCTACCTGTGGGGGCTGCCGGTGGCCGCGGCGTGCCTGGTGCTGTCCCTGCTGATCGAGGACCTCCCGCTGGGCACGGCCACCGGCTCCACCGCCGCGGGGGCGGAGGAGCGCGCGGCGGCCCGCCCGCCGGGCGCCGCTGACTAGGCTGGCACCGAGACCGCCACCGCATGCCGAGGAGCAGCAGATGACCGATCCGCGCCCGTTCACCACCGCCGACCTCTACGACGAGCGCGGGGAGCAGCTGATGTCCTGCCCGCGCCAGTTCCTCGACCTGGGCGGGGTGCGCGCCTTCACCGGCACGGTCCGCACGGTGCGCTGCTTCCAGGACAACGGCCTCGTCAAGGCGGTGCTCAACTCCCCGGGTGACGGGGCGGTCCTGGTGGTGGACGGGCACGGCTCGATGGGCACCGCCCTCATGGGGGACATGATCGCGGAGTCCGCCGTGCGCAACGGCTGGGCCGGCGTCATCGTCAACGGTCCGGTCCGGGACCGGGTCGCCCTCGCCGGGCTGCCCCTGGGGGTCAAGGCGCTGGGCTCCAACCCGCGCAAGTCCGCCAAGGACGGCGTCGGGGAGCAGGACGTGCCGGTCGTCATCGAGGGCGTGACCTTCCGCCCCGGCCGCACCGTGTGGGCGGACGAGGACGGGATCCTGGTCGAGAGCTGAGCGCCTACCGGCGCATGGGCACGTGCGGGATGCCGTCCTCGAGGAAGGTCTCCCCGGCGCGCGCGAAGCCGAACCGCCCGTACCAGCCCTCCAGGTGGGCCTGGGCGTCGAGGACGACCGGGGCCGGACCGCAGCGGGCCAGCGCCGCGCGCAGCAGGGCGGCGGAGAGACCCTGCCCGCGCGCGTCCGCGGCCGTGGCCACGCGGCCGATCCGCAGCAGCGCGGACCCGTCCGGAGTGTCCTCCACGAGCAGCCGCAGCGTCGAGAGCACCCGCCCGTCCCGCTCGATCCAGCCGTGCCGGCAGCCGGGCTCGAGGTCCCGGCCGTCGAGCTCGGGATAGGGGCAGGCCTGCTCCACGACGAACACGTCGGTGCGCAGCCGCAGGAGGCCGTACAGCTGGGCGGAGGACAGCTCGGCCGCGGTCGCCCAGCGCACGGGCGGGGGCACGGGACCCGGGCGCCCGCCCACGGAGTCGGTCACGGAGTCGGTCACGGAGTCGTCCACGGGGCAGCAGGCTACCGGCTCAACCGGCCCGGTGGGTGAGGCGGCCGCCGCGCCACGTGGCGCGCACGCCGATGTGCTCCACCGACTCCCCGCGCCGGTGCACCTCCACCGGGTCCTGCTCGAGCACCACCAGGTCCGCCTGCTTGCCGACGGCGAGGGACCCGATCCGGTCGGCCATGCCCAGGGCGGCCGCGGCCTCGGAGGTGTAGGCGGCCAGTGCCTCCATGACGTCCAGCCGCTCGGCGGCGGGGCCGAAGCGGCGTCCGTCCCCGTCGAGGCGGTCGGTCCAGGCCTGGACGGAGCGCAGCACGTCGCCGTCGGCGACCGGGCGGTCGGAGCTGCCCGCGATCCGCACGCCCGCGTCGAGGAAGCTGCGGCCCCGGTAGGTCCAGTCCGTGCGCTGCGGGCCCAGCAGCCGGCGGAACTGCACGGCCATGGGGCGCAGGAAGCCGATCTGCGGGGTGACGCAGATCCCGGCGGCGGCGAGCCGCGCGAGCTGGTCGGGGCGGGTGATGCTGGCGTGCTCGATCCGGTTGGGGAAGCGGCGGCGCCCGTGCGCGTCCTGGCACCCGGTGATCACGTCGATCGCGAAGTCGATGGCCCGGTCCCCGATCGCGTGGGCGGCCACCGACCAGCCCGCCCGGTAGGCCTCCCGGACCGCCGCCGCCATCTGCTCGGGGTTCTCCTGGAAGTACCCCGTGGAGTGCCCGCTGCCGCAGAACGCCTCGGTCACCGCGGCGGTCTCCCCGAGCAGCGAGCCGTCGACGAAGACCTTCACCGGCCCCAGCACGAGCTCGTCGTCGCCGAACCCGGTGCGCAGCCCGAGGTCCAGCCCGCGGGCGGAGCCGTCCCCCAGCCCGCCGATCTCGTGCAGCACGTCCAGCACGGGCATCACCTGCGCGCGGGCGTGCAGGGCGCCCTCCTCGCGGGCCCGCTGGTAGGCCAGCAGCTCGGCCGGGTTGTGCCCGATCCAGCCGCCGCCGATCCCGGCCTCCGCGAACGTGGTGATGCCCTCGGCGGCGTAGCGGGCGGTGGCGCGATCGAGGGCGGCCACGATCTTGCCCAGCGGGTACGGGCGGAACAGCTCCTGGACCATCGCCTGGGCCGTCTCCTCGACCAGGCCGGTGGTCCGCCCGGCGTCGTCGCGCACCACTCGCCCGCCCACCGGATCCGGGGTGCCGGGGGTGAGCACCCCGGCACGGCGCAGCGCCTCCGAGTTCACCACCGCGGCGTGGCCGGACGTGTGCCGCACGAACAGCGGCGTGCTGCCGGTGATGCGGTCCAGGACGTCGATGTCGGGCAGGGCCCCGCCCACGGTGGCCGGGTAGAAGCCGGTGGCCATGAGCCACTCCTCGTCCCGCGGCTTGGCGGCCATGCCCCGCTCCAGGGCATCGTAGAGCCGGTCCAGGGAGGTGCATCCGGACAGGTCCACCTCGGCGAGGCCCAGCCCGAACCACGTGGTGTGGCAGTGCGCGTCCACGAACCCGGGCAGCACCGTGGCCCCGCCCAGGTCCACGGTCTCGGCCGCCGGGACTCCGGGGTCGTCGAGGACCACGATCCGCCCTCCGTGCACCCCCAGGCTCGACGCCCGCGGCCGGGCGGGGTCCATCGTGCGGACCGTGGCGTTGACGAGCAGGAGATCGAGCTGCATGGAGGTCCTTTCCGCGGGGCTGGTCCCATCGTGGCACCCCGGGCCCGGTCCCGCACGGCACCCGTGCCGCGCCGGTGCCGCCCCCCGCCGGGGTCCCGGGACGGGGACCGGTCAGCCGATGGCGGCGACGAGCTCCGTGGCCTGGCGGATCGCCCGCTTGGCGTCCAGCTCGGCCGCCACGTCCGCCCCGCCGATGAGGTGCACCGGTACGGCGCCGGCGTCGTGGCCGGCGGCGAGCAGCGCGTCGTGCAGCTGCCGCAGCGGCTCCTGTCCGGTGCACAACACCACGGTGTCCACGGCGAGCACCTGCTCCACGGCCGCGGCGCCGTCGGGTCCGGGGACGGCGAGGTGCAGCCCGTCGTCGTCGATCCGCCGGTAGCTCACGCCGCTGAGGGTGCGCACGCCCCCGGCCTTGAGCGAGGCCCGGTGGATCCACCCCGTGGTGCGGCCCAGGCCGGCCCCGGGCTTGCCGGGGGAGCGCTGCAGCAGCGTCACCTCGCGGGCAGGGCGCGGCGGTGCGGGCGGGACCAGGCCGCCGCGGGCGGCGAGCGTGGTGTCCACCCCCCATGCCCGGTAGAAGTCGGTCCCGGTGCCGGGGGAGTGCAGCAGGTACTCGGCGACGTCGAAGCCGATCCCCCCGGCGCCCAGGACGGCGACCCGCCGCCCGACCGGTGCGCCGTGCTGCAGGACGTCCCGGTAGCCCACGACCGAGGGGTGGTCCACGCCCTCGATCGCGGGCACCCGCGGCACCACGCCGGTGGCGAGCACCACCCGGTCGAAGCCGTCCAGGTGCGCGGGCGTGGCGGGCGTCCCCAGCCGCACGTCCACCCCGAGCTCCGCCAGCCGCACGCCGTAGTAGCGCAGGGTCTCGCCGTACTCCTCCTTGCCGGGGATGCGCAGGGCCATGCAGAACTGCCCGCCGATGTGCTCCTCGGCCTCGAACAGCGTCACGGCGTGGCCGGCTTCCGCGGCGCCGACCGCGAAGGCGAGCCCGGCGGGGCCGGCCCCGACCACGCCGATCCGCTCGGCCCGGCGGGTGGGCCCCAGGCGCAGCAGCGTCTCGTGGCCCGCCCGCGGATTGACCAGGCAGGAGGCGGTGCGCCCGGCGAAGGTGTGGTCCAGGCAGGCCTGGTTGCAGGCGATGCAGGTGTTGATGGCGTCGGCGCGGCCCCGCGCGCCTTGGCCACGAAGTCCGGGTCCGCGAGCAGCGGCCGGGCGAGGGAGACCATGTCGGCGTCGCCCTCCGCGAGGACCCGCTCCGCCGTCTCCGGGGTGTTGATGCGGTTCACCGCGACCAGCGGGATCCCGACCTCGCCCTTCAGCCGGCGCGTCACCCAGGAGAAGCCGCCCCGGGGGACCACCGTGGCGATGGTGGGGATCCGGGCCTCGTGCCAGCCGATGCCGGTGTTGAGCAGCGTGGCCCCGGCGGCCTCGACCGCCCGCGCCAGCTCCACGACCTCCTCGACCGTGGAGCCGCCCGGGACCAGGTCCAGCATCGACAGCCGGTAGATCAGCAGGAACTCCGGGCCCGTGCGCTCGCGGACGCGGCGGACGATCTCGACGGGCAGGCGCATCCGGTTCGCCCAGCACCCGCCCCACTCGTCGGTGCGGTGGTTGGTCTCGGCGGCGACGAACTCGTTGATGAGGTAGCCCTCGGAGCCCATGATCTCCACGCCGTCGTAGCCGGCCTCCCGGGCCCGGGCCGCGGTGCGGGCGAAGTCCTCGATGGTCCGCTCGATCTCCTCGCCGGTGAGCTCGTGCGGGACCACCGGGCTGATGGGGGCGCGCAGCGGGCTGGGGGCCACCGCGGCCGGGGCCTTGGCGTAGCGGCCGGAGTGCAGGATCTGCAGCGCGATCCGCCCGCCCTCGGCGTGCACGGCCTCGGTCACCAGGCGGTGCCGAGCCACCTCCTCGGGGGTGCGCAGGAGGGCGCCGCCGGCGCGGGTGGCGCCCTCGGGATTGGGCCCGACGCCGCCCGTGACGATGAGCCCGACGCCGCCGCGCACCCGTTCCGCGTAGAACGCCGCGAGCCGCTCGAACCCGCCGGGCTGCTCCTCGAGTCCGGTGTGCATCGAGCCCATGAGCACCCGGTTCGGCAGGGTCGTGCCGCCCAGCTGCAGGGGCGACAGCAGGTGCGGATAGGGCAGATTCATCCGATACTCCTCGTCTCAGGTACCTGGGTCACCGTAGGCGAGAAGTGATGCACGCCACAAGTTCGGCGCGGAGGGGGCCTCAGAGCTCGCGCAGCCGCTCCTTCCAGAACGCCCGCCGGTGCTCGACGTCCTCGGGGGAGGCCAGTCCGGTGTGGCTCACGCCCACCGTGCACCGGTCGTCGTCCTTGGCCCTGAGGTGCACCGTGACCCGGGAGCCGTCGACCAGGCGCATCCGCCAGTACCGCCACGTCCCGGTGGCGCTGGTGCCGGGTGGGCCCTCGGAGGCCACGCCGGCGACCTCGGCGGCTCCGCCCATGAGGTCCTCCCAGCGGGCCAGCACCTCGTCCGCCGTGCCCGGCACGGTCCGGCCGGCGCTGACGGCCCAGCTCCCGTCCCCGGCCTGGCCGGGCGCCGGGCGCCGATGTGCTGCTCGTAGGCCACCGTGATCTGCTGGGCCCACCACCCCGGATTGGCGACGACGCCGTCGAGCTGCTCCGCCAGGTGCCCGGCGATCTGGGCGTGGCTCATCCGGCGGGCGCCGTGGGCCTCGAGCCGGGCCGTCCAGGTCTCCCACGGGATGCCCGTGGCCTCGGTGATGCCGCGCGTGCTGGTGCCCCGGGTGCTCATGGGCCCAGGGTAGCGGTGGCCGGACGCGGAGCGCGGCCGGTGCGGCTCAGTCCCCGGCCGTGGGGCCGGGGCCGTCCGCGCCGGCGCCGAAGTCCGGGTCGGCGGGGTCCTCGGCGTCGCCCGCGCTCGGGACGCGCTGGCCGGCGTTGGTCTGGCCCAGCGGGTCCTGGGCGGTTTCGAGGTCGCGCGCCGGGGTGTCGGGCACGCCGACGTCGTCGGCCAGGTGCGGGTCGTCGGGGAGCTGGTTGCCGGGGATCGTCATGGTCCCATCCCACCAGCGGCTCCGGGGTCCTGGCAAGGGTTCCGGGGAGGGGAGGCCGGGGGCGGATATCGCGCTCAGCGAATGGACAGGGTGCTGACAGTCCTCGGGGGGCGTGGGATAGTGGGTCGGGAGGGCCCGCTCCGGCGGGCCGCCCACTGTTGTCGATCGAGGCCGCCGTCCGGCGGCGGCCGGAACCAGGAGACGATCCCATGGCCACCACGAACCAGAGCGCCGCCCCCTACACCGTGCCCGGCCTGTCCACGGAGAACGGTCACGAGGTCGCCCAGACCCTGCAGCAGCGCCTGCACGCGCTCAACGACCTCCAGCTGACCCTCAAGCACGCCCACTGGAACGTGGTCGGGCCCAACTTCATCTCCGTCCACGAGATGCTGGACCCGCAGATCGAGCTCGTGCGCGGCTTCGTCGACGAGCTGGCCGAGCGGATGGCCACCATGGGCGTGGGCCCCAGCGGCCTGCCCGGGGACCTCGTGCGGGCCCGCACCTGGGACGACTACTCGGTCCACCGCGCCACCGCCGTGGAGCACCTCGCGGCCCTGGACCTCGTCTACAACGGGATCATCGAGGACCACCGGGACGCCATCCAGAAGGTGGGGGAGCTCGATCCCGTCACCGAGGACATGCTCATCGGCCAGGTCAAGGAGCTCGAGCTCTTCCAGTGGTTCATGCGCGCCCACCTCGAGAACAGCGGCGGTGCCCTGCAGCACGGCGGCGCCCGCACGGAGCAGGACGCGGCCGAGTCCGCCGCGCAGTAGTCCAGGCCGTCGTCCGCGCAGCGGAACCTGCCGCCACCGTGGCAGCCACCGGTCGCCCCGGCCCCGCCGACCCCCGCGGTCCGCGGGGCCGGGGCGTGCTCACGGCCATGACCTTCAACGTCCGCCGCCCCCTGCCGCGGTACCGCCGCGGCGCCCCGGACGCGTGGTTCACCCGGGTGCCGGCGGTGCAGGCCCTGCTGCGCGCCCACCGGCCGCACCTGGCCGCCCTCCAGGAGGTCCACCCGGAGCAGCTGCACCCGCTCCGCGACGCGCTGGGACCGGGGCACGTCCTCCTCGGCACGGGCCGGGACGCCGGTGGACGCGGCGAGCGCTGCGTGCTGGCCGTGGACACCACCCGCTTCACGGTGGACCGGTGGCGGCAGCGGTGGCTGTCCCGCACCCCGGAGGTCCCGGGCTCCCGGGGGGCCGGGGACGCCTTTCCGCGCACCGCGGTCCTCGCGGACCTCACGGACCGGCGCACCGGGGTGGCCTGGCGGGCGGTCGCCACCCATCTGGACCCGTGGCCGGAGCGCGCCCGGCTGCGGCAGCTGGCCGCCCTGCAGGGGCTGCTCCTCGGCTGGGAGGGGCCGCTGCTGCTCCTCGGGGACTGGAACGCGGCCGCCGGGCGGTCCCGGACGTGGGACGCCGCCGTGGCCGGCGGGCTGCGCGACACCCTCCCCCCGGACGCCCCCGGCACCTTCCACCGCTACCGTCCGCCGGGGGCGAGGACGCCGCGCCTGGACTGGATCCTGCACGGCGGCCCCGTCCGCGTGCTGGGCTCCCGGGTCCTGGCCGAGCGACCGGGCGGGGTGTGGGCCTCGGACCACTTCCCGGTGCTGGCCGAGCTGGAGCACGACGGCGGGACCGGCGGCTGAGCCGGGTCCCCGTCAGTACACGATGCCGAACACCCAGGTGGCCAGGGTCATCGTGACGAGCGTGACCAGGGCGATGCCGATGAGGTTCAGCCACAGCCCGCCGCGGAGCATCTGCCCGATGGTCACGTAGCCGGAGCCGAAGGCGATCGCGTTGGGCGGCGTGGCCACCGGCAGCATGAACGCGCACGTGGCCGC
Source organism: Kocuria sp. CNJ-770 (assembly GCF_001942375.1). Taxonomy (NCBI): domain Bacteria; kingdom Bacillati; phylum Actinomycetota; class Actinomycetes; order Micrococcales; family Micrococcaceae; genus Kocuria; species Kocuria sp. CNJ-770. The sequence goes on along the minus strand of NZ_MKJW01000080.1, from coordinate 43,540 downwards.
GAGGGCCACGGGGACGGCCAGCAGCATCGGGTCCAGCCCGAGCCCCAGGGCCACTCCGCCGGAGACCGGCAGGAACGTGGCGGCCGTGGCCGTGTTGCTGGTGAGCTCCGTCAGGAACAGGATGCCGGCCGCGAGGATCGCGACGACGAGGACCACCGGGACCGCCCCCAGGGCGGCGGCGCCCTCCCCGATCCAGTCGGTCAGCCCGGAGGAGGAGAACTGGGAGGACAGGGCCAGGCCTCCGCCGAAGAGCAGGAGCACGCCCCAGGGCAGCTTGACGGCGGTCTCCCAGTCCAGCAGCCGGACCCCGCGCCGGGCGCCGGCGGGCAGCAGGAACAGCAGGAGCCCCACGGCCATGGCGATGCCGGCGTCGCTGATCGGCGGGTCGTCGAAGAGGACGGGCACGAACACCCAGCTGAGCGCGGCCAGCACGAACACGGCGAGCACGAGCTTCTCCCCGGTGGACATGGGACCGAGCTTGCGCAGCTCGCCGTCGATCAGCTTCCGGCCCCCGGGGATCTCGTCGATCTCGGGCCTGAACAGCACCTTGGTGAGCAGGAACCAGGCGATGCCGAGCATGACGACGGACAGCGGGACGCCCACGAGCATCCACTGGCCGAAGCCCACGGTGATGCCGTGGGCCTCCTGCAGGTAACCGACCATCAGCGTGTTGGGCGGGGTGCCGATGATCGTGCTCAGCGAGCCGATCGAGGCGGCGTAGGCGATGCCCAGCATCAGCGAGGTCCCGAAGTCCGAGGTGATGACGGCCTCCTTCACCTCGGCGCTCTGCGGGTCCGCGTCTCCCAGCTCAGCGTCCTGCAGGGCGCCCTCCGTCGCGCCCTCGGAGCCCGGCCCGGAGTCCTTCAGCAGATTCGGCAGCAGCAGCAGCACGGACACGCCAATGGGCAGCATCATGACCGCGGTGGCCGTGTTGGACACCCACATGCTGAGGAAGGCCGTGGCGACCATGAACCCGGCCACCATCCGGGCCGGCCGGGTCCCCATCACCCGGACCGTGCGCAGGGCGATCCGGCGGTGCAGGTTCCAGCGCTGCATCGCCAGCGCGAGCAGGAACCCGCCCATGAACAGGAAGATGATGTTGCTGCCGTAGGAGGCCCCGACGTCGTCGACCGCCACGTCCTCCCCGAGCACGGGGAAGACGATCAGCGGCAGCAGGGCGGTGGCCGGGATCGGGATCGCCTCGGTCATCCACCACACGCCCATCAGGACGGCCGTGGCGGCGGTGAGCTTGGCGGGGTGGGCCAGGTCCGCGGGCAGCACGGCGTAGACCAGCAGGGACAGGGCCAGACCGGCCACCAGGCCCGCCCACCGGATCCGGTGCGTCTTCCGGTGCTCGGCGGGGGCCAGCTCCCCGGGGGACAGGAGGTCGGCGTCACCGCCGTCGCGCGGCGTGGTGTCGTCGTCCCGCACGTGTGCTCCGGGGACGGAGGGTCGGTCGCTCATCTCGGCTCCAAGGTGGTCGGGTCGGTCGTGCTCCGGATCAGGGATCGGGGGCGCCGGCGTCCCACGGCGCGGTGCGCGTCGCGCCCGCCGGGGTCGTCGCGGAGTGCGCCCCGGTGGGCGGGACCTCCGGGGACGGGGTGCCCGTGCCCGACGACGCCCGCACCTCCGGCAGCCGAATGCAGGCGGCGACGTGCTCCCGGACGGCGGGTCCGCGGCCGCCGTGCTCCGGCTGCGGCCCGGCGCTCGGGTGCGGCGGGGGCGGCACCGGGACGGGCACGGTGCCGGCGCACTCGTCGGCCGCCCACGGGCAGCGGGTGCGGAAGACGCAGCCGGAGGGCGGGTGGAGGGGGGAGGGGACCTCTCCCTCCAGCGGCGCGGTCCTCCGCCGCCGCTCCGCCACCGGGTCCGCGGCGGGGGCCGAGGCGAGCAGGGCCTTCGTGTAGGGGTGGGCGGGGGCGTCGAAGACGTCCTGCACGTCCCCGTCCTCCATCAGCCGTCCCAGGTACATCACCAGCACGTGGTCGCTCATGTGCTCCACCACGGCGAGGTCGTGGGCGATGAACAGGTAGGTGAGCCCGAGCTCGCCCTGCAGCCGGTTGAGCAGGTTCATGATCTGGGCCTGCACCGAGACGTCCAACGAGGCGGTGGCCTCGTCGAGGATGATCAGGTCCGGTTCCCCCGCCAGGGCCCGGGCGATGGACACGCGCTGGCGCTGCCCGCCGGAGAGCTCGTGGGGGTACCGGTCCAGGAACCGGCCGGACAGCCCCACGAGCTCGAACAGCTCCGCCACCCGGCGGCGGCGGCCGGCCCGGTCCCCGCCGAGGCCGTGCACCTCCAGCGGCTCCTCGACGGCGCGGGAGACGTGCTGGCGCGGGTCCAGGGACGCGAACGGGTCCTGGAACACCATGGCGATCCGCCGGCGCAGGGCCTTGAGCTCCTTGCCCCGCACCGAGGTGATGTCCCGGCCGTCGAGCAGCACGGTCCCGGCGCTGGGCTCCACGAGGTGCATCAGCGCGTTGGCCACCGTGGACTTCCCGGAGCCGGACTCGCCCACGAGGGACACGGTGCGGCCCCGGTGGATGTCGAAGTCGATCCCGGCCACCGCGTGCACCACGCCCTTGCCCCGGTCGGTGGTGACGGGGAAGCGGACCTGCAGGTCCCGCACGCTCAGCAGCGGGCGCTCGTCGTCGGTCATCGGGCTCCTCCTGTCCGGCCGGTGCGCTCCGCGCCGTAGAAGCTGCGCACCGTGTGCTCCGGGCCCACCGTGGTCTCCGGCGGGCGCTCCGTCTCGCAGCGGGGGTTCCCGCGGACCGGGCAGCGGTCCCAGAACAGGCAGCCCTGGGGCAGGTGCTTGGGGTCCGGCGGGCTGCCGGGGATCACGGCGAGCTCGCCCTTGCGGCCGGCGGTCTGCGGCCGGGAGGCCATCAGCCCCCGGGTGTAGGGGTGGCGGGGGTCGGTGAAGAGCTCCTCGAGCGGCGCGGACTCCACGACCTGCCCGCCGTAGAGCACGGCCACCCGGTCCGCGATCCCGGCGACCACCCCGAGGTCGTGGCTGATCCAGATCACGCTCATCCCGCGGGACGCCTGCAGCTGCTTGACCTGCTCGAGGATCTGGGCCTGGGTGGTGACGTCGAGGGCGGTGGTCGGCTCGTCCGCCACGAGCAGCTCGGGGTCGCAGGCCAGGGCCAGCGCGATCATCACGCGCTGCTTCATCCCGCCGGAAAGCTGGTGCGGGTAGGAGGCGAGGCGGGACTGCGGGTCGGGGATGCCCACGGCCTCGAGCAGCTCGAGGGCGCGGCGGCGGGCCTCGCGGCGGGTCAGGCCCAGGTGGAAGCGCGGGGCCTCGGTGAGCTGCTGCTCGACGGTCAGCACGGGGTTCAGGGACGTGGACGGGTCCTGGAAGACGAAGCCGATCCGCTTGCCGTGGACGCCGCGCAGCCGCCGGGGGTCCATGGCCACGATGTCCTGGCCGTCCAGCAGGGACTGCCCGCTCACCCGAGCGGGCGGGGAGTCGATCAGCCCGGTGGCCGCGAGCACCGTCATGGACTTCCCGGAGCCGGACTCGCCCACGATGCCCAGGGTGCCCCCGCGGGGGACGGAGAAGGACACGCCGTTGACGATCTCGGCCGGGCCGATGCGCACGGCGAGGTCGCGCACGTCCAGCAGCACGTCCCCTCCGGTGGGGGACGGCGGGGCGGGCCGGCGGTGCTCGGTCGTGGGCATCAGGCGCTCCTGCGGATCTCGTCGGCGGTGCGCTGGCGCGGGTCCAGGACGTCGCGCATGCCGTCGCCCACGAGGTTGAACGCCAGCACGGTGAGGAAGATCGCCAGGCCCGGGAACACGCTCATCCACCAGGCGTCGTAGATGAAGGCCTGCGCGTCGTAGAGCATCCGGCCCCAGGAGGGCTCCGGGGGCTGGATGCCCAGGCCCAGGAAGGACAGGGCGGCCTCGGAGAGGATCGCGAAGGCCAGCGAGAGGGAGGTCTGGACGGTGATCGGGCCCATGATGTTCGGCAGCACGTGCCGGCGCAGGATCAGCCCGTTGGACGCCCCCACGGACACCGAGGCCTTGACGTAGAGCTCCTCGCGGACGGCCAGCGTGGAGGCGCGGGTGATCCGGGCGAAGATGGGCGTGTAGACCACCCCGATCGCGATCATCGCCGTGGTCAGCCCGGGCCCGAGCACGGCCACGATCGCCATGGCCAGCAGCAGGATGGGGAACGCGAAGAGCACGTCGGCGCTGCGCATGATCACCGTGTCCAGCCAGCCGCCGAAGAAGCCGGCCACCAGCCCCACGGCCACCCCCACCACCAGGGCGATGCCCACCGCCACGAGCCCCACGGTGAGCGAGACGCGGGCGGAGAGCACCACCCGGGAGAACACGTCCCGGCCCAGTTCGTCGGTGCCGAACAGGTGCGCGCCCGAGGGCGGGCGCAGGGCGTTGACCACGTCGATGTCGTTGGCGCCGTAGGGCGCGATCCAGCGCCCGAACAGCGCCAGCAGCACCACCAGCAGCAGGATCACCAGTCCCGCCGCCGTGACCTTGTTGGAGACCAGCATCCGCACGGTGCCCGTGCGGGCGGTCTCCTCGGGGAGCTCCGCCGGACCGGGCACGGGTCCGGTGCGGGCGGGGCCGGCGCTCGGGGCGCGGCGCTCGGGCGGGGGCGTCCGGGAGGTGGTCATGACACACGGATCCTCGGGTCGACGACGGCGTACAGGATGTCCACGAGCAAGTTGATGAGCAGGAACATCAGGGCGATCAGCAGCACCGTGCCCTGGACCACCGGGTAGTCGCGGGCCGCGACGGCGTCGAACACCAGCCGCCCCAGCCCCGGCCACGCGAAGACCACCTCGATCACGATGAGCCCGCCCAGCATCGTCGCCGCCTGCACGCCCGCCACGGTCAGGATCGGCACGAGGGCGTTGCGCAGCACGTGCCGGCCGACGACCGCCCGGCGCGGCAGCCCCTTGGAGCGGGCGGTGCGGACGTAGTTGGAGCCGACGACGTCGAGCACCGCCGAGCGCACGTAGCGGGTCATGATCGACCCGGAGACCACCCCCACGGCCAGGCCCGGCAGGATCACCCGCTGGACCCACCCCCACGGGTCCTCGGTGAAGGGCACGTAGCCGGAAGGCGGCAGCAGCCCGAGCATCGTGGAGAACACGATGATCAGCAGCAGCCCCAGCCAGAAGTCGGGGACCGAGACGCCGAACTGGCTCACGGCGCGGATCCCGCCGTCCGCCGCGGAACCCCGGCGCAGGGCGGCCCAGGTGCCGAGCGGGAAGGCGATGAGCAGCGCGATCGCGATCCCGGCCAGGGCCAGGGACACGGTGGCCGGGAGGCGGTCCAGGAGGATGAGCGTCACCGGCTCGCCGCTGCGGAAGCTCACCCCGAGGTTCCCCGTCAGGGCGTTGCCGACGTAGGCGAAGAACTGCACCAGCAGGGGCCGGTCCAACCCGGAGGCCTCGCGCAGCGCGTCGTAGGACTCCTGCGTGAACCGGGTGCCCAGGGCCACCCGCACCGGGTCGCCGGGGACGAGCTGCAGGAGCGCGAAGACCACGACCAGCACCCCGAAGAGCACCACCGCGGTGTGCAGCAGGCGCTTGGCGAGAAATCTCAGGAGCGGGCTGTTCATTCCGTGTCCTCCTCGAGCCGGACGTCCTTGAACCGGATCGCCCGGTCCGGGCGGGCCTCGTAGCCCTGCAGCTCGGGGGCCCAGGCCTGGACCACGTCGGGGTTGTAGAGGTAGACGTAGCTGGCGTCGTCCACGATCTGCTCCGCCGCCCGGTCGTAGAACTCCTTGCGGGCGTCCGGGTCGGTCTCGGTGCGCCCGGCCTCCAGCAGCCGGTCGACCTCGGGGTTGCTGTAGCCCTGGGCGTTGTTGGAGCCCTCCGAGTGGTGCTGGTTGTAGTAGTAGTCGTTCACGTCCACGTTGCCGAGCCAGCCCAGCAGCAGCATGTCGAAGTTGCCCTGCGCCTGCTCGTCGAGCCACGTGGCGAAGTCCAGGGTCCGGATGTTCGTGGACACCCCGATGTCGGAGAGGTTCGCGGCGATCACCTGGGCGGCCGTGACCGTCTCCGGGTACTCGTTGGTGACCATGAGGTCGATGGTCTCCCCGGTGAGCCCGGAGCTCTCGGCGAGCTCCCGGGCCCGCTCCGGGTCCTGCTCGAAGGGCGCGTACTCGTGGTACCAGACCGAGGTCTCCGGGACGGCGGTCTGGTTGACCGTGGCGTTGCCGTACCAGGTGACCTGGGCGATGGCCTCCCGGTCGATGGCCCGGGCCACGGCCAGGCGCGCCTCGGGGGAGTCGAAGGGCGGGCGGGCCTGGTTCATGGTGACGTACCAGTAGTCCGTCGAGGGGACCCCGGCGACCTCGACGTCGGGGTTCTGCCGCAGGGAGTTCACCCGCTGCGGCGGGATGGAGTCGGTCCAGTGCACCTCCCCGGCGGTGAGGTCGGCGAGCGCGGTGCTGCCCTCCGAGATGAACCGGTAGACGACCCCCGGCACGTGGGGCCCCTCGCCCCAGTAGTCGTCGTTGGCCCGCAGGGTCACGGCCGTGCCGGCGGTGTTGCCCACCACCTCGAACGGGCCGGTGCCCACCGGGTCGAGCTGGACGTCCCCGCTCTCCACGTTCTGCTGCTCGACGATGGCCATGCCCTTGTACCCGCCGATCGCGGCGAGCAGGGCGGGCGTCGGCTGGGACACGTCGATGCGCACGGTGTGCTCGTCCACCGCCACGACGTCCTCGACGGCGGACAGCCGGTAGGCGTTGGCCAGCTGCTCGTCGATGATCCGGTCGTAGGAGTAGACGACGTCCTCGGCGGTGAACGGGGAGCCGTCGTGGAAGACGACGTCCTCGCGCAGGCGGAACGTCCAGGACAGCTGGTCCTCGCTGACCTCCCAGGACTCGGCGAGGGCCGGCTGCATCTCGAGGTTCTCGTCCGGCTCCACCAGGGTGTCGTAGACGTTCTCCAGGATCTGGAAGGAGAAGTAGGCGCTGGTGTTGTGAGGGTCCAGCTGGTCCGGCTCCCCGGCGATGGCGACCCGGAGGTAGTCGTCGGTGTCCAGCTCCCCGGCCCCCGCGAGGTCAACGCCCTCGCCCACCGAACAGGCGCTCAGGGCCAGTCCCGCGGCGGCGGCCAGCCCGACGATCCGTGCTCCGCGTGCCATGGGCCGCCTCCCGGTGGTAGGAATGAGCCGTCCGCCCCGTGGGCTCCGGCAGGCCGGATCCGGCCGCCCTGCCGGTGCACACCTGGTCGTCGGTGTCCTCCCACCCTATGCAGGCGGGACGCCCCCCGACCACACCCGCCGTCCCGGGCGCGCCGGGAGCACCCGGTCCGCCGCGGCCGGCGGGACAACGACCCGGTACGACGAAACGGCCGTCCCGACGGCCAGGAGGTGCTCGTGACCTACACCGTGATCGCCAGGAGCGCGGACTCCCGCCTCCTCGGCGCCGCCACGGCGAGCTGCTCGCTCGCCGTGGGCAACGCCGTGCCCGCCCTGGTGCCCACCGCCGGGGTGGTCGCCTCCCAGGCGTGGACCAACCGGCGGCTGCGCTACGAGATGCTGCGCACCCTGCACCACGGCGGCACGGCCGAGGAGGCGATCGCGGGCCTTGCCGACGCCGACCGCGACCTGGCGCTGCGCCAGGTCGCGGCGCTGCCCGTGGCGGGCCCCGGCGCGCACCTGACCGGCAGCCTGTGCACCCCCTGGGCCGGCGGGGTGGCCGGCGCCGACTTCGTGGTCGTGGGCAACTTCCTGGCCGGCCCGGAGGTCGTCGAGGCCATGCGCGCCTCGGTGGACGAGGCCCTCGCCGTGCCCGCGCTGAGCAGCATGGACCTCGCCCACGCGCTCGTGGCCTGCCTGCGCGCGGGGCAGGACGCGGGCGGGGACAGCCGCGGCCAGCAGAGCGCCGCCGTGGTCGTGGCCGACACCCTCGCGGGGTTCCAGTACCCGGTGCTGCTCGACGTCGACCTCCGGGCCGACAACTCGGCCACCCCGCTGGAGGACCTGGTGGAGATGCTGGCGCTCAAGGACCGCGCCCACGCGGCGCCCGCCGAGCTGGTGCCCAGCACCGAGGTGCCGCACCGCCCCGAGGACGAGAAGCTCTGGTCCACGGTGCTGTCCTGACGGGCGGCCGGTGAGTGGCCCGGCCACCGGTGGCCTACCCTCGGTCCATGACCTCTCGACCCCTCGACCGGCCGGGGCGCCGCGCTGCCGCCGCCACCCTGCTCGCCGTGCTGCTCGGCGCCGGACCGGGCCTCGCCGGCTGCTCCGCCCCCGGAGACCCGGGCGCCGAAGCGGGCGCCGGCGCGGGCGACCCGGCGGCGTCCCCCACCGGCGGGTCCTCCTCGGCGGAGCCGACCGGGCCCGCGGCGCCGGACGAGCTGGAGATCGTGGTCACCGGCGACGTCCTGCTGCACCCGGGGCTGTGGGCGCAGGCGGAGGCCGACGGCGGCGGGGAGCTCGACTTCGGCCCGCTCGTGGAGGGCCTGCGCCCGTTCACCCAGGACGCCGACCTGGCGATCTGCGACATGGAGACCCCGCTGGCCGCGGCCGGGGGGCCCTACACCGGCTACCCGGCGTTCGAGGTGCCGCCGCAGATCGTGCCCGCCCTGGCCGGGATCGGCTACGACGCGTGCACCACCGCCACGAACCACGCCCTGGACGCCGGGGAGGAGGGGCTGGAGCGGACCCTCGGCGTCCTGGACGGGGCGGAGATCGCCTCGACCGGCACGTACCGGTCGGCGGCGGAGGCCGCCGACCCCCTGGTCCTGGACGCCGGCGGGGTGCAGGTCGGGCTGGTGGCGGGCACCTACGGCCTCAACGGCAACGTCCCGGACGCCCCGTGGCGGGTGGACCTGCTGGACGTGCCGGACATGGTCGAGAAGGCCCGCCGGGCCCGGGCGGCAGGCGCCGAGATCGTCCTGGCGGCCGTCCACGCCGGGGAGGAGTACTCCTCCGCGCCGAACGCCCAGCAGCTCGAGGTCACGCACGCGCTGGCCGACAGCGGCGCCTTCGACTTCGTCTACGGCCACCACACGCACTCGGCGCTGCCCCTCGAGAAGCACGGGGACACCTGGATCGTCCACGGCCTGGGCAACAGCCTCTCCGAGCACGCCACCCGCGTGCCGGTCAACAACGAGGGGCTGACGGTCCGGATGAGCTTCACCCGCCAGGACGGACGGTGGGTGGCCGGGGACCCGGTGTGGATCCCGCACATCCTGACCCTCGACCCGATCCGCTGGTGCGCGCTGCCCGCCGAGCAGGTGTGCCGCTCCCCCGAGGAGGATGCCGCGTCCCTGGCCCGCACGGCGGCGACCGTGGAGTCCATGGGCGCCGCCGCCGACGGCGCCCGCCCGTGGCGATCCCTCACCGCCGGGCCGTAGCGCTCAGCTCGGCCCGACGGAGACGAGCACCTGCACCGGGGCGTGGTCGCTGGGGTGGCCCCCGCCGAAGCGGGCGGGATTGATCGCGCTGCGCCGCACCCGGATGCCGGGGGTGGCCAGCACCCAGTCGATGCGCTCGTCGCCGCGCACGGGCTCCCCGTAGTCCGGGAACGTGCCCCACGCCGGGGTGAGCCGCCGCTCGGCCGTGGTCCAGGTGTCGTCCAGCACCCCCGAGCCCACGAGCGTGGCGTAGGGCCCGGAGCCGTCCGCGTCGGCGTTGAAGTCCCCGGTGACCAGGACGGGGGTGCGCGCGGGGAAGCTGTGCACGAGCTCCACCACGGCGTCCGCGCTGCGCTCGCGGGCGGTCTCCGAGTCGTGGTCGAAGTGGGTGTTGACGAGCACGAGCTCGGAGCCGGTGCCACGGTCCAGGAACCGGCCCCAGGTCACGATGCGGGGGACGTCGTTGCCCCAGGTGGTCGAGCCGATGAGCTCCGGGGTGTCGGAGAGCCAGAACTGGTCCCACTCGAGGGCCTCCAGGCGGCGGGCGTCGTAGAAGATCGCGGAGTACTCGCCCTTGCTCCCGCCCGCGCGGCCGTAGCCGAGCATCCCGTAGCCGGCGGGCAAGGCCTGCGCCACCGCCGGCAGCTGGTGGTACAGGGCCTCCTGCACGCCGAGCAGGGTCGGCTGCTCCAGCCGCAGCAGCCGCCCCAGCCGGGGTGCGCGGTCGGGCCAGTGGTCGGGGTCCCCGGGCCGGGTGCGCTCGTGGTGGAAGCGGATGTTGTAGCTCATCACGTGCAGGGCGCGGCCCGTGGCCGGGCCGATGAGCGGGACGTCGGGGTCCGGCGACCCTTGGGTCGTGCGGTGGTCGAGGAGGACGGGCTCTGCTGACATCGGTGCTCCAGGGTGGGGGCGGTCGGGGGCGTCGTCGATCCAGAATGGGCCGGGCGGGCCGCTCACGGCCGGACCGCGGGGGAACGTGCGGTGACCGGGGAACGACATCCCGGTGTCCGGGGCGGGGGGTCCGCGCCGGACGGTGCCGGGCTCAGCCATCGCGCACCGCCAGGGGGAACTGCCGGATCTGCCCGGCGGTAAGCTCGTGCACCAGGCCGTCCACGCTGACCCGCACCGGCGCCGCGGTGCCGGGCGCCAGGTAGAGCCGCAGCAGGGTGCGGGTCAGCTCCACCTGGATCGGCTGGTCCCGGTAGCTGATCGAGAAGGACACCCGGGGCAGCTCCGGCGGGATGGCCGGGTGCAGCCACAGCATGTCGTCCCGGACCTCCAGGCCCGTGTAGCAGCGGGTGAGGATGTCCACGGAACCGGCCATCGCCCCCAGGTGGACGCCCTCCCGGGTCGTGCCCCCCGGGGTGCCGAGGAGGTCGCTGTCCAGGGCGCGGGTCAGGAAGGACCAGGAGCGGCCGCGGTCCCGGCGGGCCTCCACCCAGGCGTGCACCACGTCGGAGAGCGTGGACCCGTGCGAGGAGCGGTCGCCGTAGAAGGCCACGGTGGCCCGGACCGCCTCGGCCGGGAACTCGTAGCCCAGCTGCCCCAGCAGCTCGCGCAGCTCCTCGGCGGAGAACAGGTACAGCAGCATCAGCACGTCCGCCTGCTTGGCCAGCCGGTAGTCGTTGGTGGACAGGCCCTCGGCGTCGAGGATGAGGTCCAGCCGCCCGATCCGGCCGTACCGGGCCCGGTAGTCCGCCCAGGAGAACTCCGGCAGGTCCCCGTAGCCCTCGAACTGGGCGAGCACGCCGCCGGCCAGGAACGGCACGCGCAGCCGGGTGCGGACCCGGTCCCAGTGGGCGAGCTCGTCCTCGCGCAGGTTCAGCCGCCGCCACAGGGGCCCGCCGTAGTCCCGGCCCAGGCGCGCGACCATCTCCGCCGCCCGGGTCAGCAGCCACGCCGTCATGACGTTGGTGTAGGCGTTGTTGCGCAGCCCCGAGCCGGGCGCGCCCGGGCGGCCGTCGTGGAACTCGTCGGGGCCCATCACCCCGGCGATGACGTACCGGTCGTCCTCGGGGTCGTGCACGGCCAGGCTCGCGAAGAACCGGGCGATCTCCACCAGCAGCTCCGCGCCCTGCTCCACGAGGAAGCGGGCGTCCCCGGTGGCCTGGTAGTACTGCCACACGCTGTGGGCGATCGCCAGCCCCACGTGGCGCTGGAGCCGGGAGTGGTCGGGGATCCACCGGCTCGTGCGCGGGTTGAACAGCGCCCGTGGCGTCTCCTCCCGGCCGTCGCTGCCGCTCTGCCAGGGGAACATGGCGCCCTCGTGGCCGGCCGCGTGCGCCGCCGCCCGGGCCTCGGGCAGGCGCCGGTACCGGTAGGCCAGCAGCGCCCGGGTCCACTCGGGGCGGCGGAGGGTGAGCATGGGGTGGACGAACATCTCGTCCCAGAAGATGTGGCCCCGGTAGCCCTCGCCGTGCAGGCCGCGGGGCGGGACGCCGGCGTCCAGGTCCGGGTGCGCGGCCGCCACCGACTGCAGGACGTGGAAGGTGTTGAGGTTCACGGCCAGGCCCTGGCGGCCGCCGGCGTCGGTGGCCACCGCGAAGGCCGACCAGAGGGCCTGCCAGGCGGCCACGTGGGCGCCCAGCAGATCGTCGAAGCCGCCGGCCCGTTCCAGCAGGGTGGCGGCCGCGAGCGCGGGGGTGGAGACGGCCCGGTCCCGCGAGGTCACGAGCGCGGCGATCTTCTCGACCCGCACGCGCGCGCCCGGGGTCATCCGCAGCGTCAGCTCGTGGCCGATCACGCCGGGGGCCGGGCGGCAGGACCTGCGGGCGTGCATCCGGTCCTCGGCCCCGCTGCGCAGCACCCGGGTGCGGGCGGCCACGGCGACGCGGATCCTGGACTGGGTGGTGGCGGCGTCGACCAGCACCGTGCCGCGGCCCAGGTCCAGCAGCTCCGGCTCCTCCAGGTGGTGTCCGGTCAGCGGGGAGTCCGCGGCGACGTTGTGGTTGTCGACGTCGCCGTCCACCAGGCTGCGCACGGTCAGCATCCCGCTCCAGTCCTCGGCCTCGAAGACGCTCTCCTGGCCGGCGAGGTGGCGCTGCTCCTGGGAGACGAAGCGGCGGGTGGTCACGCGGGTGGTGCGCCCGGCCTCGTCCCGGAAGCGCAGGGTGCGGGTCAGCACCCCGACGCGCAGGTCGAGGTCCTGGTGGTGCTCGAGCACGTTCGAGGGCGTGGGGGCGAACCAGTACCCGTCCTGGACGCGGTACTGCAGCAGCAGCCAGTTGGGCGCGTTGACGAGGTCCTCGTGCTCCACCGTGCGGCCCTCGACCTCCTGGCGCAGCCGGTCGTAGACGCCTGCGAGGTAGGTGCCCGGATAGTGGGTGCCGTCGGCGCGGAACTCGCACGCTGCCCCGCGCACGGCCTGGTACCCGTTGCCCAGGGTGCACAGCGCCTCCCGCAGGCCCTCCTGCGGGGGGTCCAGGCACGAGTAGGTGAGGTTCCACGGGCTCTCCCCGCCCGAGCCGCCGCCCCAGCCCGGGTCCTCGGGCCCGGCGCGCACCGGGATGTCCAGGTCCTCCAGGCTGTCCACCACGAGGTGGGCGCCCGCGGCGAGCAGCGGACCCCGCCGGGCCGCCCCGTCCACGCCGACCACGAGCCCGAAGCCGTGGCGCACCGCGGCGCGGATCAGGCGGTTGCTGTCGCTGACCACCACGGTGTGCTCGGGCTCGACGGCCAGCCGACGGGCGGCGAGCAGCAGGGACGCCGCCGGCGGGTGCCGGTCCGGGCCGCCCGCCCCGGCGGTCCGGTCCGCGGGCGGATCCGCGGAGACCACGATGTCCGCCGGCGGGTCGACCGGCAGCTCCGGGTGGGCGGTGACCAGGGCGGTGAGCACGCCCTCGGCGCGCAGCCGGGCGAGGAGCGCGGCCGCGTCGACCCGGTGGCGGGGGTGCAGGGCGCCGGCGCCCGGGGGTATCGGGACCGGGCCGGCGTCCTCGCCCGGGCGGGCGCCGTCCGCGGGCTCCGGTGCCGCCCCCGCGGGAGCGAGGGCGAGCACGACCGCCCCGTAGGTGCTCCTGCCGTGGCCGGCGGGCTGCTCCTGGACGCCGCTCATGCCGTCATTGTGCCACCTGGCTCCGTCACGCGGCCGGGACGGGCGCGTGACGGGGCCTCAGTTGATGGTGCTGAGGCGGATGGTCTCCGGCAGGGCCAGGATCTGCTCGATCACCTCGCGGGTCACGCCGTTGGCGGCGTCCGTGACCAGGTAGCCGGTGTCCCCGCGGGTGGACAGCTGCTGGCGGTCGATGTTGATCCCGTGGCTGCCCAGGACGCTGTTGACGGTCGCGAGCACGCCCGGCACGTTGCGGTGCAGGTGCAGCATGCGGGTGCCGTTGACCGCGCTGTTGAGCTGGACCTGCGGCATGTTCACCGACAGGCTCGTGGAGCCGGAGGTCACGAAGGCCGAGAGCTTGCCCGCCACGAACCGTCCGATGTCCACCTGCGCCTCCTGCGTGGAGCCGCCGATGTGCGGGGTGAGGATCACGTTGGGCAGGCCCTGCAGCACCGAGCTGAACCGGTCACCGGCGGCCTTGGGCTCGTTCGGGAAGACGTCCACCGAGGCCCCGGCGATGTGCCCGCTGACGAGGGCGTCGCGCAGGGCGTTGTAGTCCACCACCATGCCGCGGCACAGGTTGAGGAACAGGGAGCGGGGGCGCATCCGCTCGAACTGCTCGCGGCCGAACAGGCTGTCGTTGCCGGCCCGCCCGTCCACGTGCAGCGACACGGTCTCGACCCGCTCCAGCAGCTCCTCGAGGGTGTCGCAGCGCTGGGCGTTGCCCAGCGGCAGGCGGTCCACGATGTCGTAGTAGTACACGCGCATGCCGAGCGTCTCGGCGAGCACGGAGAGCTGGGAGCCGATGTTGCCGTAGCCCACGATGCCCAGGGTGCGGCCGCGGACCTCGTGGGCGCCCGTGGCGGACTTGTCCCACACGCCCTCGTGCATGGCCTGGTTCTTGTCGGTCAGGTGCCGCGCCATCGAGATGATCTCGGCGATCGCGAGCTCCACCACCGACCGGGTGTTGGAGTACGGGGCGTTGAAGCACGTCACGGCGTGCTCGGTGGCGGCCGTGAGGTCGATCTGGTTGGTGCCGATGCAGAACGCGCCCACGGACAGCAGCTCGGGGTGGGCGTCGAACACCTCCCGGGTCACCTGGGTCTTCGACCGGATGCCGAGCAGCTCGACGCCGTCGAGGGCGTCGATGAGCTCTTCGGTGTCGAGGGCTCCCTTGCGGGTCTCGACCTCGATGCCCTTCTCGTTGAGGATGCGTTCGGCCTCGGGGTGGACGTTCTCCAGCAGCAGTGCTTTCACAATGGTCCAGTCTATGACTCCGGCGCGGAGGACGACGACGTGGGCCGTCGCCTCCGCGCCGGGTGTGCTGCCCGTCACCGTGCGGCGACGGGCTCCCGGACCTCCTCCGTGCCCGCGCGCGCCGGAGCGGGCTCCTGGGGAGCCGTCCCGGGACCGCGCTCCAGGGACTGGCCCTCGACGTCGACGTCGGGCAGCACCCGGTCCAGCCAGCGGGGGAGCCACCAGGCCCGGTCCCCGAGCAGGTGCATGGCCGCGGGGATCAGCGTCATCCGCACCACGAAGGCGTCGACGAGCACCCCGAAGGCCAGGCCGAAGCCGAGGGGCCGGACCATGGCCATGTGGGAGAAGACGAAGCCGGTGAACACCGAGATCATGATGATCGCCGCGGCCGTGACCACGGCCCGGCCCGCGTCGAGGCCCTCCCGCACGGCGGCACGGGCGGAGCGGCCGTGGACGTAGGCCTCCCGCATCCCGGAGACGAGGAACAGCTGGTAGTCCATGGCCAGCCCGAACAGCACGCCCACGAGCAGCGTGGGCAGGAAGCTGAGCACCGGGCCCGGGTCGTGCACGCCGAACACGGCGCCCAGCCAGCCCCACTGGTAGATGGCCACCACGGCGCCGAAGGCCGCGAAGAGGGTGAGCATGAACCCGGCGGTGGCGATCACCGGGACGAGGACCGAGCGGAACACCAGCACCATGAGCAGCAGGGACAGGCCCAGCACCACCGCCAGGTACACCGGCAGCGCGGCGGCGAGCTTCTGCGAGACGTCGATGTTGCCGCCGGTCAGTCCGGTGACGCCGATGCCGACGCCGTACTCCTCCTCCAGGGCGGGGGAGAGGGCGCGGAGGTCGTCGACGAGCTCCTCGGTGGACTCCGCGGCCGGTCCCTCGGCCGGGGTGACCTGGAAGACCGCGGTGCGCCGGTCCTCGGAGAGCCCCGCCGGGACGACCGAGACGACGTTCTCCCGCTCCATGAGCTCCTCGCCGACGGCCACCTGCAGGTCCGCGGCCCCGGCCGCGTCGGTGCCCTCGGGCAGGTCCGCGACCACCAGCACCGGCCCGTTGGCGCCGGCCCCGAACTGCTCGTCGATGATCCGGTAGGCCCGGTACTGGGTGGAGTCGGCCGGCTCCGAGGAGGCGTCCGGCAGGCCCAGCCGCATCGAGGCCGCCGGGAGGGCGATCAGCACGAGGGCCGTGACCCCGGCGAGCAGGGTCAGCACCGGACGGCGGGTGGCCACGCCCTCACGCCGCTCGCCGCGGTGCGCCGGGGTGCGGGCGGCCTGCTCCCGGGCCCTGGCCGAGAGCAGCCGGTGCCCGGCCAGCGACAGCAGCGCCGGGGTGAGGGTGACGGCGATCAGCACGGCCACGGCCACGCACACCGCCGCCGCGGTGCCCATCATTCCCAGGAACCCGATGCCGGTGACGTTCAGGGCGGCCAGGGCGATGATCACGGTGAGCCCGGCGAAGACCACCGCGTTGCCCGAGGTGCCGGTGGCCAGGCCGATCGACTCGTGCAGCCCCACGCCCCGCAGCAGCTGCTGGCGGTGCCGGTTCAGGATGAACAGCGAGTAGTCGATGCCCACGGCCAGCCCGAGCATGAGCCCGAGCATGGGGGTCACCGAGGTCATCTGCACGACCCCGGAGAAGGACAGGGTCGCCAGGGCACCGATGCCCACGCCGGTGAGGGCCGTGAGGATGGGCAGGCCGGCCGCGACCAGGGTGCCCAGCATCACCAGCAGCACCACGGCCGCGATCAGGACGCCGATCACCTCGGCGGGACCGAACAGCTGGGAGATGTCCTGGGCGATCTCGCTCGAGTACTCGACCTGGACGCCGTCGATCGGCACCTCGTCCACGGCCGCCTGCAGCGACTCCTTGTCCTCGGCGGTCACCGCCTGCTGCTGGGCGGTGAAGGTCACCACGGCCATCGCCGCGGTCCCGTCCTCGGAGACGGTCCGGGTGTCCTCGGCCAGGGCCAGCAGCCGCTCGCCGCGCGCCACCTCCGGGGCGCGGGCCTCGAGCTCCTCGGCGCCGGCCTCCAGCTCGGCCCGGTTGCGCTCCAGTTCCGCGCGCCCGTCGTCGAGGGCCTCCTGGCGCTCCTCGAGCTCGTCGCGCACCGGGCCCGGGGCGTCGGCCCGCTCGGCCTGCTCGCGGGCGTCGTCGAGCTTCTCCTGGTTCTCCTCCAGGGTGGCCTCGGCGTCCTCGAGCTGCGCGCGTCCCTCCTCGAGCCGGTCCCGCCCGTCGGCCAGCTGCTCGCGGCCGTCGGCGAGCTGCTGCTGCTGGTCCTCGCGCTCCGCCTGGGCGGTGAAGGGGTTCAGCACGCCGTCGACCCCGGCGGAGTCGCCGGCGGCCGTCAGGGCCGTGCCGATCTGTTCGCGCTGCTCGGCGGTGAAGGGCTCGCCGGACTCCGTGCGGAACACGATCCGCCCGGTGCCGTGCCCGGCGTCGGGCAGCTCGTCCTGGAGGCGGTCGGACAGCCGCTGGGTCTCGGTGCCGGGGATCGTGATCGCGGTGGTCAGCTGGCCGCCGGCCACGGCGAAGGCGCTGCCCGCGATGACGAGCACGGCCGCCCAGGCCGCGATCACGGTCCAGGCGCGGCGGGCGGCGAGGCGCCCGAGTCGGTACAGGAATTGGGCCATGGCTCTTCTCTGTCGGTCGTTCCGGGACGGGCCCGGGGAGGGATGGAGCGGGCGGGGAACGCGTGCGGGGCGGACGCTGCGGCGGTTCAGCCGGCGAAGCCGTGCCGTAGGTGCTCCACCGCGGTGCGCAGCAGGCGCTGCCAGACGAGCCGGCTGCCGGGCGTGTCGGCCGCGCCGGTCTCCGCCGCCCACTGCGTGAAGGCCACCTCCATGGCGTTGATCAGGGAGCTGGCCAGGAGTGCCACGGTGAAGGGGTCGGAGTGCGGGTTGCGCCGGGCCACCTCGTCCGTCAGCCGGGCCGTGACGTTCTGCAGGACCTCGTGGCCCCATATCACGGTGGCCGGGTGGTTCTCCCCGGTGCCCACGAGCCGGGCGATGCGGGAGAGGGGCCGGACCAGGTCGGTCCGCTCGATGACGTCCGCCAGCTGCTCGAAGACCGCGCCCGTGCTCGGGGTGGCGGGCGCCGGGGTGGCGTCGGCGCGTTCGACGAAGTCGTCGACGATCACGCCCAGCAGCTCGCTGCACCGGGCGTAGACGGCGTCGTCGACCGAGGCGAAGTGGTTGAAGATCGTCCGCCGCGAGACACCGGCGCGCTCGGCGAGGTCCTCGACGGTGAAGCGGCCGAGGCCGCGCTCCTCGGCGAGGGCGGCCGCGGCGTCGATGATGGCGCGGCGGTTGGCGGACTTGACCTGGCGTCGGCGGTCGTCGGAGTGCAGCACGTGCTTACACTAAGTGCAACGTTGCACGGTGTGCAAACGAGGGGTGTGAACGGGCTGCCGTGCGTCCGTCCGACCGGTCGTGCCGGCGCGCTCGTCCGCCGCCCGGGGCGACGGGCGGACGGCCGCTGCGCGGGTCCGGACCCCGGCCGCGGGCGGAGCGCGTGGACGATCCGCCCCCGGACACCGCGCTACCGAGCAGTACTTCTGCTGTTGCGCCCGGGGCGGTGACGGGTGTGTGCGATGGTGATTAGCATCACCAGCACCCCGTGCCGGCGCCGACCACCCCAGGGACGCGCCGGCAGCACCGCTCACCCCCGGAGGACCAGCACGTGATCCCTCAGCACCACGACCCCGCGACCCCCCGCCCCTCGGACCGCCCGCGCCGCCGGCGCCGGACCGCGGCGGCGCTCGCGCTCGCCGTCGCCCTTCCCCTCGGCGCGGCCGCGCCCGCCGCCGCGGACGCGAACTTCCCCTCCACGGAGGGGCGGACCAACATCTCGAGCATCCTCACCGCCGACGACGTGGTGCGGGAGCTGCAGAAGCTCGAGCGGACCAGCCGCTACGGCGTGGACGCCTTCACCCTGGCGGAGGCCGGGATGGAGGTGAGCACCTCCGAGCAGGGCCGGGACCTGTGGGTCGCGACCGTGGGCTCCGGCGAGGAGCACGTGTGGCTCCAGGGCCGCATCCACGGCAACGAGCCCTACGGCACCGACGCCCTGCTGACCCTGCTCAAGGACCTCGGCACCAACGGCTCGGCCGAGTACGAGCTGCTGCGCGAGAAGTTCACCTTCCACGTCATCCCCATGTACAACCCGGACGGCGCCGAGGCCAACATCCGGCACACCGTCCTGTGGGACCAGGTCTCCGGCGCGCCGGAGGGCGGGACGCCGCAGCGCATCGACCTCAACCGCGACTGGACGGCCGAGGGCTTCGCGGCCGACGAGTCCCGCGCCTTCTACGAGTACTGGACGACCGTCGACCCGTCCTGGGGCGTGGACATCCACCACCAGGGCCTCAAGACGGAGCACGGGACCGGCGACGACGTCACGCTGTCCCTGGGCATCTCCCTGGCCCCCGGCGGGCCGACCCTGCCGGGGCTCGCGGACGGGGCCTACGACCGGCTCACCCGGCAGATGAACGTGCACGTCTACGACGAGCTCTCGAAGTACGGCTCCATCAACATCGACCGCTACCAGGTGGGCGGCAGCTACGAGATCGACATCAAGGGCGGTGTCGTCTCGGCGATGATGCTCGGCCTGGACCACGACGGTCTCAACCCCGAGGGTCACTCCCACCCGGTGGTGTTCTTCGAGACCTCGGGCAACTCCTCGGACGGCAGCCTCGGTCAGAAGGCCCGCGGCAAGAGCGTGCGGCAGAACGTGCTCGCCCTCCAGGAGCTGCTGCTCGGCCTGGCCACCGGCGAGGTCCAGCAGGAGGACCCGGAGCGCTGGGACGAGATCCCGCACGCCCCGGTCACCGGTTACCAGACCGACTACGCCGGGGTCGTCCCGGTCGGCTGAGCCCCGCCGGCCGGACCCGCGCCCCCGGCGCGGACGAAGGAGCGGGACACCCCTCGGGTGTCCCGCTCCTTCTTGCTGCCGCCCTCCTGGCGCCTCCTTCCGCCTTCCTTCTGCGCTGTCCCGTGACGGGTCTGGTGGCGGCCCCCGTTCCACGGGAGGATGAGAGCCACGGGGCGCCGGTGACGACCGAGGGGTGGACCCGTCCGGGCCCGCACGGCGTTCTCGCCGCCCTGTCCGGTCATGCATCCCCTGCGAAGGAGAAGTCAATGTCCACGACGCCGGTGGGCCGGGTCCTGGTCGTCGACGACGAGGCGGACCTCGCGCACCTGGTCCAGGGCTACCTGGTCAAGGCCGGGTTCGAGGTCACGGTCCGTCACATCGGCACCGAGGCGCTGGAGGCCGTGCGCGCGCAGGACCCGCAGGTCGTGGTGCTGGACCTCGGCCTGCCGGGGATGGACGGGGTCGAGGTGTGCCGGCAGGTGCGCACCTTCTCGAACTGCTACATCCTCATGCTCACCGCCCGCGACGACGAGGTGGACAAGCTCGTGGGCCTGTCGGTGGGCGCCGACGACTACATGACCAAACCGTTCAGCCCCCGCGAGCTGGTGGCCCGCGTGCAGGTCATGATGCGCCGGGTCCACCAGGCCGGTTCCGGCCCCGTCCTCGGGCGCGGCGCCGGAGCTGCGGAGGCCGTGCCGGGCTCGCACAGGATCGGGCGCCTGGCCGTCGACCCCCTGGCGCGCGAGGTGCACCTGGACGGGCAGCCGGTGGCGCTGACCCGCATCGAGTTCGACCTGCTGGCCGCCCTGGCCGCCCACCCGCAGACCGTGCTCAGCCGCCGGCAGCTGGTCGACCTGGTCTGGGACACCCACTGGACCGGAGACGAGCACCTGGTGGACGTGCACATCGGGCGGATCCGCAAGAAGCTGCACGACGAGGCCGCCGCTCCCCGCTTCATCCACACCGTGCGCGGCATCGGCTACCGGATGGGCACCGGACGATGAGCGCCGCAGCACCGTCCACGGGGGCGCCGCCGGCCACCAGGACCGGGGCGCCGCGGCACTGGGGCAGCCTGACCGCGCGGATGATGCTTGCCCAGGCCGCGGTGCTGGCCGCCGGGCTGGTCACGGTGATCCTCACCGCCGCGCTGATCGGCCCGGCCATGTTCTACCGGGAGCTGATCCTGGCCGGGCACGCCGACGAGGCCGCCGGGCTGGACCACCTGCAGGACGCCTTCCGGGAGGTCGGGCTCACCGCGATGGCCACGGGCGGGATCCCCGCGCTCTACATCGCCGGGCTGCTCAGCTTCTACCTGCACCGCACCGTCGGCCGCTCCCTGCGGGCCTTCACCTCCGCGGCCCGGGAGGTCGCCGACGGCCACTACGACGTGCAGGTGCCCACGACCGGACTGGGCCAGGAGTTCGACGTCCTGGCCGTCGCCTTCAACGACATGGCCGCCCGGCTCGCGGCCATCGACACCACCCGCCGGCAGATGCTGGCCGATCTCGCGCACGAGATGCGCACTCCACTGGCCAGTCTCAAGGGCCATCTGGAGGGCATCGAGGACGGGGTCGTGGATCTCGACGAGCGCACCCAGGCGATCCTGGCCGCCCAGATCGCCCGCCTGGAGCGTCTGGCCCGTGACATCCGGGAACTGACCGTGGCCGAGGAGGGCCTGACCCGCCTGCACCCGTCCCCGGTGGACCCGCAGCACCTGGTGGCCCAGGCGGTGGCCGGCATCCACCCGGCCGCCACCGCCAAGGACGTGACCGTGACGACCTCCGGCACCGGAGCGGGCACCGGGCCGGTGCTCCTGGACCCGGAGCGGATCGGGCAGGTGCTCGCCAACCTGCTGGAGAACGCCCTGCGCCACACCGCGCCCGGCGGGCACGTCCACGTGCGCACCGAGCGGGCCGACCACGCCCTGAGCATCACCGTCTCCGACGACGGCGAGGGCATCGCGCCGGAACACCTGCCGCACGTCCTCCAGCGCTTCTACCGCGCCGCCCCGGGGCGCGAGCACGACCGTGACCGCAGCGGGTCGGGCCTGGGCCTGGCCATCAGCAAGGCCCTCGTGGAGGCGCACGGCGGGACCCTGGAGGCCGCCAGCCCCGGACCCGGCCAGGGGGCCAGCTTCCGGCTCCTCCTGCCCGACCGGTCCAGCGGCTGAGCGCCGCACGCACGAGGGCCGCCGGGCCGGAGGGGTGTGCGGCGGGCCCCGCACACCGTGCGGGGCGGAGATCTAGGTCCGGTGGGCGGTGGCTCCGCGCAGCACCGCCCGGCGGGCGGCCCTCACCGCGGTGCCCACGACCTTCTCCAGCGGCCCCTGACCCACCAGGCTCTGCCACGTGAGGGCGAACAGTGCGGCCACCACTAGGTGCACCAGGAACCACAGGTAGGGCTCGTCGTAGTGGACCTCGAAGGACAGGGCCACCAGGTGCGCCGAGTACAGGGTCAGCGTCATCGCCCCCATCGCCGCCAGCGGTCGCAGCCACACCCGGAGCCGGCGCGAGGCCAGCAGGAACACCCCCAGGACCGTCAACCCGGCTCCGAGGCTCCAGGCGATGGACAGGGGCGTGCTCATGTGCGGGGTGGTCACCGCCAGCCACCAGGGCGAGTTCAGCCTGTCGACGTCCGGTTCGAAGATCAACGCCTCCATGAGCGCCTCCTCGTCCAGGCCGGGCGACGACCCGACCAGCTGCCGGAATCCGCCGGCCGCGTACAGCAGGATCCAGGAGACGAACTGGGCCGCGATCGCCAGGCCCGCCCCGATCGTGGCCACACGCGCCTGCACGTCCCTCGCCCGCAGGTCCAGCCGCCCGATCCCCATGCCGGCCAGGATGTAGGTCAGGTACGCCAGCGCCGGATAGGCGCCCGTGAGCAGCAGCTGCGCCAGCACCGCCGTCGGCTCGCTCAGCAGATGCTGGAAGGTGGGATTGGACGAGGAGTAGTCCGGGAGCGCGTCCTGCAGGCCCAGGATCAGCAGCGGGGCGACCACCGCGAACACACCGGCGGCGGCGAACAGAGATCTCGGGCCCAGGGACAGGAACGGGATCGCCAGCAGGAAGAACATCCCGTAGAACAGCAGGATGCCGTTGGCCGGGGCGTCCTCGGGCATCGCGTAGCCGATCAGCAGGCCCACACAGGCGATCAGCGCCGCCCGCACGGCCAGCCCGATCCGGTCGGCGGCCAGCTGCCGGCCCCGGTGCGGGCGGGTCCTGCCCGTGGACAGCGCCAGGCCCACCCCGGCCAGCAGCGCGAACAACGCGGCCGAGTCCCCGGCGAACAGCAGGTAGCTCCACGTCGGTTCCCCGGTGGCGTCGTTCTCCTCCGGCAGGACGTGCACGGCGATCAAGCCGATCAGCGCCAGACCGCGGGCCGCGTCCACACCGGCCAGGCGCGGCGTGCCGGCCTCTCGTCCGGTGCGACCGGAGGCGTGGCCGTCCTGCGGACGAACAGCGGAGTCCTCGCCGGTGCTCATGTCTCCCCTCCTGGTGGTGACCGGACCCGGGCGGCAGCAGGGTCCCGATCACGAGGACCCGGCAGGAGTCCGGAACCCGTCCACACGTCCTGCACCTTCCCGGGGTGCTGCCCCCAGCCTGGGGCGTCCGAGTGGCGGTCGTGTCGAGAGCACATGGAGATTCGGTCAAGAAACCGGCCGGCCCGCCCCGGCCCGCGTCGTTGCCCGTGACCGGGCGGGATCTCCCGGCACCGGCGGACAGCGGGGCCGAGCACGCAGGAGCACCCCATCCGCTGACCGGATGGGGTGCTCCTGCATGCTCAGAACGGCCCCGGCGAGCGCCCGTCCGTGCGCTCCGACCGGGAGGGAGCCGGGGTGGGCCACCGGCCCTCCCGGACCGACCACAGCACCCGGGCAAGGCCCTGTCAGCGCATGCCGTGCCGGTGCCGTCGCTCGGCCCGGGTGCCGATCGGCTCAGTTCTTGTGGTGGGACGAGTGCTCGTACTTGTCCTTGTCGTCCTTCTTCTCGTCGTCCTCCTTTTCGTCGTTCTTCTCGTCGTTGTCGTCGGCGTCGTGGTACCAGCCGTGGCCGTCGTGCTTCCAGTTGTGCTCGTGGTCGTACTTCTCGTCGTCGTCCTTCTCGTCGTCGTCGTCGGCGTCGTGGTACCAGTCCTTGCCGTCGTGCTTCCAGGTGTACTCGTGGACGTACTTCTCGTCCTCGGACTCCTCGTCGTCCTCGTCCTTCTCGTCCTTGCCGTTCTCGTCGCCGTTCTCGTCGCCGTTCTCGTCCTTGTCGTCCTTGTCCTTCTCGTGGCCGTTGCCGTACTCGTGTCCGTTGTCGTCCTCGGACTTGTCGTGCCAGTCATCACCGGCGAAGGCGGGAGTGGCGAGCGAGCCGCCGAGGAGGGCGGTCGCGATGGCCGCACCGGCAAGGGTCTTGCGCAGATCATCCATGGTGTCCCCTAGAAAAGGGCATGACGACGAGACCGTCATGCATGCGAGAAAGAACATGTGGAAGGCATGTCCGGACCTGTGAGACAGGTCGTCCCCGTGAATCGGGTGGCCTCACCGTAAGAGGAGCCTCGCGCGACGTTCAAGGCTTTCACTAGGGCAAACGGTGCTGCCACGCCCCTGGTCGACACCCGCGGCCCCGGGCGGGCGCCTGAGCCCCCGGGGAGTGCGCCCACCCGGCCCTCTCGGGTCCGGCACTCGTTCCTGACCGGTCAGTACCCGGTGTTTCCGCAGGCCACGGGGGTGTCAGACCCGGGATGGCGCAGGTCGGCCACGGCCGCCGCCGCGTCCGGACCGGGGTGCGCGAGGTGTCGCGCACGAGGCATCGCCCCGCCTGGAGGAGTCGGGGGACTGGCGGGAACATGACGGCCCGACGCGCTGTGTGACACGACCGCTGCGCCCGGTGCGGGGAGCGGTCCGACGTGCCGGGGGAGCCGACCGGCGGCCGGGGCGCAGTGGAAGCGGGCCGACCGGCCGTTCGGCACGGCCCCGTGCGGCGACATGAGTTCCGGAAACGCCGAAGGCCGGTTGCTCGGGACATCCCGAACAACCGGCCTTCAGCAGCACCAGATGCTTCTCTGCGCAGAACTGTGGAGTCCTGCATCGAACCTGTGGTGCGCGAGGGGGGAGTTGAACCCCCACGCCCTCTCGGGCACACGGACCTGAACCGTGCGCGTCTGCCTATTCCGCCACTCGCGCTCGTCGACCCCGGCGGCGGACCGCCGTGAGCAACGACGACAATCCTACCCACACTTGTCCGGAATGGCGAATCGTGGCCGTGGGCGGCCATCACTAGGCTGGTCGTGTCCCCGACAGGGGCCGACGACGCCGCACAGGGGGCACCGATGGAACCCGACAGGGAAAATCTCGAGGAGAAGCGCAGAGAGCTGGGCCGGACGGACGAGCCGCTCGAGGACGAGCTCGTCGAAGGGTTCGAGAACACGGTCACCGAGGGGGCGGAACGCCTGACCCGCACGTGGCGGGCCCTGATCATCACCGGGCTCTTCGGCGGCATCGACGTGGGCGTGGGCATCCTCGCCTTCCTGGCGGTCAAGGAGGCCACCGGATCGGACCTGCTGGCCGGCGCGGCGTTCGGATTCGGGCTGCTCGCCCTCCAGCTCGCCCACTCGGAGCTCTTCACGGAGAACTTCCTGGTGCCCATCTACGCCGTGGTCTCCCGGCACAGCACCTGGTTGCAGCTGGCACGGTTCTGGGTGGTGACCCTGCTGACCAACCTCCTGGGCGGGTGGTTGTTCACCTGGTTCGTCGTGGCGGCGTTCCCGCAGTTCCACGACGTCCTGGAGGAGTCGGCCACCAAGTACCTCGAGGGCGGCCTGACGGTCGAGTCGGCCGCCCTGGCGCTGCTGGCCGGCAGCACCATCACGCTCGGCACGCGGATGAGCCAGGGCTCGAGCAACGAGGTGGTGCACGCCGTCATCGCGATCATCGACGGGCTGCTGGTCGTCGGGCTGGGCATGCTGCACGGTGCGCTGAACTCGGCCATCATCTTCGGGGCGATGCACGCGGGCGCGGACATCTCCTACACGGAGTGGCTGCTGTGGATGCTGTGGGTCATCCCGCTGAACATGGTGGGCGGTCTCGTCGTCATCACCCTGCCGCGGCTCGTCCGCACCCTGGAGCTGATCAAGAAGGAGCGCGCGGAGCAGGAGCGCCGCCACGCCCACGACGGGCGGGTGGTCTGAGGGGTCAGGCGACCACCAGCCCGGTGGCCAGCGCGAAGGCGCCCCACAGGCCCGTCAGCGCGAAGAGCGTGATCGGGGCGAGCAGCGCGAGCTCCGCGGCCGACCCGGCGTTGCCGATCAGCGGCACGGTGAGGAACGAACGGTTCTTGTACACGGAGCGCGGCAGGGGCAGCGGCATCCGCAGCGGGTAGAGCAGGTGGATCCCGCGCGTGGTCACCAGGTCCCCCGCCAGGTGGGCCGCCACGCCCGTGCCCACCGCGGCGGCGAACCACCACTCGTGGGCGGGCGGGTACAGGCCCACGACGACGCCCAGCCCGATCCCCACGACCCAGTTGAGCTTCGCCACCCGTTCCGGCACGAAGGCGAGCACCTGCACGGCGAACGCGATGAGCAGCACGGACATGACCGCCGCCAGCGGCCAGACCCGGCCCAGGTCCCCGACGGGGATGCCGATCTTCTGCGCGCCCGCCGCCAGGCCGGTGAACGCCAGCACCCCCAGCACCGAGTGGGTGCCGCGGCGGTGCCCGCCCGAGAGCCGGCAGATCCCGCGGGACAGCCACGTGGACAGGGGCCGCAGGGACCGGGCCACGGTCCCGCCCGGATGGTCCAGGTCCGGCAGCAGTGCCGCGCCGGCGGTGACCAGGGCGCCGGTGAGCACCCCGGCGTCGCCGACGTCCAGCAGCCCCCACCCGATCGGAATGCTGAGGCCCTGCAGGTGCAGCTGGTAGTCGGCGGTCAGCGCCACCCATGCGGCTGCCCCGCAGGCCGCATGGCTCGGTCCCATCATGGAAGTGATGTCCTCCTCGGATTCCCGGTGCGGTGAGGCCAGGCCGACCTCACCAGCGGAAACACTAGAGGGCGGGCCGGACAGCACAGCGCCGGCCGCCCCGGCGAGCGCCCGGTGACACCGGAACCGCCGGGTCCGTGGGCCGACGGCCAGGACTCCGCCGACGGACGGGCCGTACTGGGCTCCGCGCGCTCGAGGCCGTGCGGGACCGCTCCGACCGGACACCGCTGCTCCTCGAGCGCTCCGCCCGACCGGTCCGCGTCAGGGTGCGGGCCGGGACCGCCATCCCGCGGAGTCCACCTCGACGACGGCCGGTGCCCGCCCGACGACGCCCCGCCGCCGCAGCGCCTCCTCGATGTCACCGGCAGGGGCGGCGACCACGAAGGTCTCCCCGCGGAACAGATCGGCCGCGTCCTCCACGAGCGCCGTCAGCTCCGCCTCGTCGCGGGCCGTGAACCGCTCGGCCACCCGCAGCCGCGCCGTCCACGGCGGGGGAGCGGCGGCGTCGTCGAGCAGGACGGCGGTGGCCGGGCACTGCAGGTCGGTCATGGTCCCAGTCTTCCTCCCGGGCGACGGCGGGGGAAGAATGGAGCCATGGCCGACCCCGTGGACCCCATCACCGTCGCCGCCGCCCGGGCCCGCCTGGCCGCCGACGCGCACCGCGGCGTGGAGGGCGAGGGCTGGATCGCCGGGATCGCCGCGTCCGGCGGGCCGCACCGTCCGGGCGCGCCGAGGACCTCCGCGGCGGACGTCCTCTCCGGCCGCGACGACGCCCACACGGTCTCCTCCGAGGGCGACCGCCGCTCCGTCGAGTGGATCCGCGACCTCGCCGACCGCGGCGGCTGAGCCGGCGCCCCGGCTCAGTCCCGGGACTTCGGCCGCCAGGGCAGCTGCTGGTCGCAGCCGGGGGTGACCCAGGCCTTCGCGAATCCGCCGGACTGGTAGGCGAACTCCCGCAGCAGTCCCCGTGGCAGCTCCGGGTAGTCGAAGGCGAGCACGTCCAGCTCGCCGGCGTAGCAGCGCTCGAGGATCAGCCGGGACCGGGTGACGTGCTGACGGTAGGTGAGCGCGCTGACGTGGTCCCAGCCCCGCTGGCGGCTGAGCTCCCGCAGCTGCAGGGCCTCGCCCTGGGTGGTGGACGGGTCCGGCCGGAAACAGATCACCTCGTAGGCCGGCTCCGCCGCGCAGACCTGCTGGGCCCGGGTGTAGTAGACGGGTCCCGAGTCGTCGCCGAGGTCCCCGGCCCCGGGGACGGCGATCACGAGCACCGGCGCGATCCCGGCGTCCATGAGCCGCTGCGCCTCCGCCAGGCGGGTCCGGTCCGGGGGGCCGAGGACGAACAGGGCGTCCGACCGGGACGGCTCGTCGGTGCGCGGGTGCTGGAGCACGACCCAGCACCCCAGCAGCCAGGCCAGCAGCAGGGCCGGCACCGAGGCGGCGCCCCACGTCACCCACCGCGGTGGACGTCGCGGTGCCGGCCGTGTCGGGCGCCGCGTCCGCGGGACGGTGCGGGAGCTTCCGGTCATTCCGTCGTTCCTTGCCGCTCGTCGGGAGGACCCGGGGTCCCCGCCCATTCTGTCACCCCGGCCCGTGTCGCCGGGGTGCGGGGCCGGCCCGGCCCCGGGCCTACGATGGGGACGCCCGTGGGGCGGCGGCCGCGGCCGGTCCGCCCGATCCCGGGCCCGAACGACCGAGGAGGACCACCGCATGACGGTGACGCAGCAGTCCGGGGTGCTGTGCCGGGTGACCATGCGCTGGGGCGACATGGACCCGTACGGCCACGTGAACAACGTCGAGGTCGTGCGGCTGCTCGAGGAGGCGCGGATCGCGGCGCTCGGTGTGCCCGTGGGCACCGGTCACGAGGTGGAGGCCCCGCTCATCCCGTTCTTCTCCGTGCTCCCCGCCGGCACCCAGGCGCTGATCACCGAGAACCGGATCAAGTACCTGCGCTCCCTCGAGTACCGCAACACCCCGGTGGAGGTGCGCGTGTGGGTCGTCTCGGCCCGTGGCGGGGCACTCACCCTGGGCTTCGAGATCACGGACGTGGTGAGCCGCCGGGCGTGCGTGCGCGCCGAGACCCAGCTCGCGTTCTTCGTGCCCGCCACCGGGACGGTCCTGCGGATCACCCCGGAGCAGCAGGAGATCCTCGCCCCCTACTCCGGTCCGCCCCTGTTCCGCTGAGCGGGGTCAGGGCACCGGGTTGCCGCGCGCCGCGGTGAGCAGGGCGTACCAGTCCTCGTGGCCGAGCCGGGGCGCCAGCGCCTCCGCCTCGGCGCACGCGGCGATCCGGCGCGGGTCGGTGGTGCCCAGGACCGGGCGGATGCCGCCGGGGTGGCGCATCAGCCACGCGAGGACCACCGCTTCCCCGGACACCGCGTGCGCGGCGGCGATCCGGTGCACCGTCTCGGCCGTGGCCGCGGCGTGCTGGTCCTCCGGCGGGATCGGGGCCCCGGTGTACAGGCCCCGGGCCAGGGCGCCCCACGCCTGCACCTCGATGCCGTCGGCCGCGCAGTACTCCAGGATCCCCTCGGGGAACGAGTGCTCGGCGCCCTCGGGGTGGTTGGCGAGGATCTGCTGCTCCACGAACCCGCGGTGGCGCAGGCTCAGCTCCAGCTGCAGGGCCGTGACCGGCGTGGTGAGCAGCTGCTGGTAGAGGGCCACCTGGCGGGTCGACATGTTGGACAGGCCCACCGAGCGGATGAGTCCCTCCCTGCGGAGCTCGTCCAGGGCGTCCGCGACCTCGTGGGGGTCGGCGAGGGGATCGGGGCGGTGCAGCATGAAGCGCTCCACCGAGTCCACGCGGAGCCGGCGCAGGGAGCCCTCCAGCCCGGCGCGGATCGTTCCCCGGTCCAGGCGGTAGTGGGCCGGGGCGCCGGGGGCGGCGGTGTTGCCGGGCAGGCGCACCCCGCACTTCGTCTGCAGCCGCACCCGGCCCGCCAGTGCCGGGTCCTCGGCCAGGAGCTCCCCGAAGACCGCCTCGGACTTGCCGTGGGCGTAGATGTCGGCGTGGTCGAAGTCGGTGATGCCGGCGTCGAGGGCCGCGTGCACCGCCGCCCGGGCGCGGTCCACGGTGGCGGCGTCGTGGGGGGCGTCGTCCCACGAGCCGCCGATGGTCATGCACCCGTAGATCAGGCGTGAGCTCACGTGCGGTCCTCTCCGTCGGGCACGCCGGCGTCCCGGGCGGGATCGGCACTCTCCAGTCGCTGCTGCTCGGCCGCCCAGCGCAGCCGGGCCGCGGCCGCGTAGGCCGCGCCGGACTCCTTCAGCCGTCCCGCGCGCTCGTACAGCCGCCCCAGGGCGGTGAAGCACTCCGCCTGGTCCGCAGTGGTGGCCTCGGTCTCCTGGTAGAAGTCCAGGGCCCGGTTGTAGGCGGTGATGGCCTGGGTGTGCCGCTCGCCGAGCTCGTAGACCCGGCCGAGGTTGACGTGGCACTGCGCCTGGTCGTGGGCGTCGTGCGGGGCGTCGAGGTACTGCCCCAGGGCGTCCAGCAGGTGCTCCTCGGCGTCGTGGGCGCGGTCCAGCTCCAGGCACAGGCTGCCCAGGATCAGATGGGTGCGGGCCTGGTGCTTGCCGCTGCCGCCGATGCGGTGGAACAGGCCCAGGGCCTCCTCGTAGGCGGTGACGGCCCGGCCCGGCCGGTTCATCCCCAGGTAGAGGTGGCCCAGGTTGTAGTGGCAGGCGGCCTGCTCCTGCAGGGAGTCGCCCTCCTCCTCGAAGAGGACGATGGCCTGCTGGTAGGCGGTCTCGGCCTCGTCGAGCCGCCCGCGGTCCTCGGCGTCGAGGGCCTGGGTGAAGAACCCGTGCCCGTCCTGGGAGTAGCTCATGCGGATTCCTTTCTCGGCCGGGTCCTCCACGGGGACGGGATCGACTACGCGGGGTGCGCGCCGGGTGCGTGCCCCGCGCGGCGGCCCAGCACGAACCACAGGCCGGCGCCGGCCACGGGGAACGCGAGGATCACGAGCAGCCAGAACAGTCGCAGGACCGGGTCCTGTCCCGGGGTGCGCAGCAGGGAGGTCACGGCGGCCACCATCAGCACGACGACGACCGCGCCGGCCACCGTCGCACCACTTTCCCACACCCCGGTCCGCGCGGCCTCGGTGCCGCCGGCCGCGAGAACGATCCAGGCGCTCATGCATCGATACTGGCACCGCGGGGGCGGGCGGACAAGGGCGGGCGCCGGGGCGTGTCCCGGGCCGGTCCCCCGTAGAGTGGGCGGAAGCACCGCTCAGCACGCTGATAAAATTCGACCACCACAGCAATCCTGAGGAGAGCCCACGATGTCCACCTCCGACGACCGCCCGTACGACCAGGAAACTGCCCACACGGAGCGCCCCGGGACGCGCCCCGACCGGACACGCGACGTGGACGACACGGGCGTGGAGCGCCACGCCCCCAGCTCGTCGACCGAGCTGTGGGACCACAACGCCTACGGCCGGGAGGGCCGCGACGTCGGCGGGGACCCGACATCCGGGCCGACCGACACGCGGGACCCGCGCGGCGGGGCGCCCGCCTACAACATCGACGCCGGGGACGACGACGCCCACCGGCACGGCGACGACGCCGGGGAGGACGACGGCACGAACGTCCGCCGGACGGGGGAGTCCCTCCCGGGCGCCGACGCCACGGCCGGCCGGGCCCGGGAGAGCGTCGCGGACGAGCGCCGCGAACCGTCCGGCGGCGCCGGGGACCAGGCCTTCGACCAGGAGTCCGCCGCGCGCCACGACCGGCCCGGGGGCGATCGGTTCGAGGGCGACCGGTTCGGGGACGCCGTGCCGGCGCGCGGCCGGTACGAGGGGGGCCGGGCCGAGGAGGACGCGGCCACCGTGGTCCGGCACGAGGAACGGCTGCGGGCCGGCACGGAGCGGGTCGAGTCCGGGCGGCTGCGCCTGCGCAAGTACGTGGTCGAGGAGCCGGTGCGCGAGGAGCAGACCCTGGCCTCCGAGGACGTCGAGGAGATCCGCACCCCGATCACCGAGGAGGAGCGCGAGGCGTTCCTCGCCGGGCAGGACCTGCCGGTGGGGGAGGACGAGGTCATCCTCTACCGCGAGGTGCCCGTGGTGCAGACCGTGCGGGTGCCCTACCAGCGGGTGCGCCTGGCGGTGCGCCGCACCGAGCGCACCGAGGTGATCGAGGAGACGGTGCGCCAGGAGCGGATCGACGTGCAGGAGCAGGACGGCCGGGCCTGAGCCCCGTCCTGCGGCCCCCGCCGGCTCCGGCCGGCGGGGGCCGTGCCGTGCCCGGGGCTGTTCACCGAGCGCGGAGTCCCGCGTGGGGGGCTTGTGCGGTCCCTTCCGCCGGTGACTGAATGGTCAGTGGACTGGCTGTTCCGCGCCCCTCCGGGGCCGGTCCGGCCGGCGACGACCACACGACGAGGACGAGCGGGAGATGCACATGCGCAAGCGGCTGAACAGGACGAGACACCGAGCGGGTGGGCAGGCGCCGATGCCCCCGGGCGTTCCCGGCAGCGAGGAGGCCCCGGCCGTGGAGCCCACCGAGCCCCGGCCCCCGCTGCCGCCGAAGCCCGACCAGGCGGCTCCGGCGCCCGTGAGCCCCACCGGCCGGGACACCGGGGCCGACCCGACGCTCGCCGCCCAGGGCGGGGAGTACCTGACCACCGCCCACGGGTCCCGGCGCAGCGACACGGACCACTCGCTGAAGGCCGGCCGGCGCGGGCCCGTGCTGCTCCAGGACCACCACTTCCGCGAGAAGATCAGCCACTTCGACCACGAGCGCATCCCCGAGCGGGTGGTCCACGCCCGCGGCGCCGGCGCCCACGGCGTGTTCCGCTCCTACGGCACCGCGAGCCGGATCTCCTCGGCCGCCGTGTTCGGCAAGGACGTGGAGACCCCGGTCTTCGTGCGCTTCTCGACCGTCCTCGGCTCCCGGGGCTCGGCCGACCTGGCCCGGGACACCCGCGGCTTCGCCACGAAGTTCTACACGTCCGAGGGCACCTGGGACCTGGTGGGCAACAACATCCCCGTCTTCTTCATCCAGGACGCGATCAAGTTCCCGGACGTCATCCACGCCGGCAAGCCGCACCCGGACCGGGAGATCCCGCAGGCCCAGTCCGCCCACGACACGTTCTGGGACTTCGTCTCGCTGCACACCGAGGCGCAGCACCACACGATCTGGAACATGTCCGACCGCGCGATCCCGCGCTCCTACCGGACGATGGAGGGCTTCGGGATCCACACCTTCCGCCTGCTGGACGACGAGGGCGGCAGCGTGCTCGTGAAGTTCCACTGGAAGCCGAAGCTGGGCGTGCACTCCGTGCTGTGGGAGGAGGCGCAGATCGCCAACGGCATGGACCCCGACGTCCACCGCCGCGACCTCGCCGACGCCATCGAGGCCGGCGCCCACCCCGAGTGGGAGCTCGGCGTGCAGGTCTTCGAGGACAACGAGGAGCAGATGTTCGAGGGCATCGACCTGCTCGACCCCACGAAGATCGTCCCGGAGGAGCTCGCGCCCGTGCAGCCGGTGGGGCTCATGACGCTGGACCGCAACCCCTCCAACTACTTCGCCGAGACCGAGCAGGTCGCCTTCAACCCCAACAACCTGGTGCGCGGCATCGACGTGACCAACGACCCGCTGCTGCAGGGCCGGCTGTTCTCCTACCTGGACACCCAGCTCAGCCGGCTGGGCGGGCCCAACTGGACGCAGCTGCCGATCAACCGCCCGCACGCCCCGGTCAACGACATGCTGCGGGACGGCATGCACCAGACCGCCGTGCACACCGGGGTCGCGCCCTACCACCCGAACACCCTCGACGGGAACAACCCGTTCCCGGCCGACGAGCCGGCCCGTCCCTTCATCGACCACCCGGCCCCGGTGGCGGAGTCGGTCAAGGAGCGCGGGGTCCCGGCGTCCTTCGACGACCACTACAGCCAGGCCCGCCTGTTCTGGCTGTCCATGAGCGACGTCGAGAAGGAGCACATCGCGCAGGCCTACACCTTCGAGCTCGGCAAGTGCTGGGAGCAGTCGGTCAAGGAGCGCCAGCTGCAGTCCCTGGCCAACATCGACGCGAAGCTGTGCGCCGTGGTCGCCGAGGGCCTGGGCCTGCCCGCGCCGCGGCCCACCGTCGAGCACGGCCGGATCGCGCCGAGCCCCGCCCTGTCCCAGATCGGCGGGCAGTGGCCCCTCGACGGCCGGCAGGTCGGGGTCGTGGTCGGGCCCGACCCGGACGAGGCCGACCTCCTGGCCGTGGTCGAGGCGATCGACGCCGCGGGCATGGTCCCGCTCGTGATCGCCCCGCACGGCGGGCCGGTCGGGCGCGGCGGGAAGGTCGTGGCCCAGCGCACCTACCTCACCGCCCGCTCCGTCGAGTTCGACTCCGTGCTCGTGGCCGGTGCCGTGCCGCCGGCGCCGGACGCCCGGCCGGGCCTCGACGCCAAGGCCGGCGCCGTGTCCACGGGCGCCCTGGACCCGCGCGTGCACCTGCTGCTCGGCGAGGTGTTCCGCCAGGCCAAGGCCATCGGCGTCTGGGGCGACAAGGGGCGCGCGCTCGCCGCGGCCGGCCTGCCCGAGGGCGCGCCCGGCGTGGTCGCCGGCAAGGACTCCGCCGCCGTGGTGGAGCAGGTCGTCGCGCTCATGAAGAGCCACCGGGCCTGGGACCGCTTCCCGGTCACCGGGCGGCTCTGAGCCGGTCGCCGCACCGGCGCGGCACCGGCGCCGCGCCGACACCGGAGGACCCCGTCCGGCCCCGCCGGGCGGGGTCCTCCGGCGTCCGTCCTCAGAAGCGGCCGAGCTCCTCGCGCAGCGCGGAGCCGAGGTCGGGGTGCCGGAACCGGTAGCCGCGGTCGATGGCGCGGTCGGCCGAGACCCGCTGGTCCGCGAGCGCCATCAGCTCCGCGCCCTCGGCCCCGAGCACCAGCTTCGGCCCGAAGCCCGGCGTGGGCAGCAGCGCGGGCCGGCCGAGCACCTTGCCGAGGGTCCGCGCGTAGTCCCGGCCCGTGACCGGCATGGGAGCCACGGCGTTGACGGGGCCGTGCAGCCCGGCGGAGAGCACGGCGTGGGCGAACAGCCCCACCGCGTCGTCCAGGGAGATCCAGCTCAGCCACTGGTTCCCGGAGCCCAGCCGCCCGCCCAGCCCGGCGAGGAACAGCGGCAGCTGCGCCTTGAGCGCGCCCCCGGCGGGGCTCTGCACCACCCCGGTGCGCACCGTCACCACGCGCGTCCCGGTGGCCTCGGCGCCCTGGGCGGCCCGCTCCCAGGCGGTGCAGACCTCGGCGAGGAAGTCCTCGCCCGGCGGGGACTTCTCGGTGACGGTCTGCCCGTGCGTGTCGGCCCCGTAGTAGCCGATCGCGGAGGCGTTGACCAGGGCCGCCGGGGCGTCGTCGCCGAGCGCGGCGAGGGCGCGCACGATCAGCTCCGTGCCGCGGACGCGGGAGCCGCGGATCTGCTCCTTCGCCGCGCGCGTGAGCCGCCCCCCGATGCTGCGCCCGGCCAGGTTCACGACCACGTCCACGCCCCGGAGGGCGGCGGGGTCCAGGGCCCCGGCCTCCGGGTCCCAGGAGATCTCCCCGGCAGTGCGCGCCTCGCGGCGCACGAAGCGCAGCACGGTGTGCCCGCCGGTGCCCAGCAGCGCGGCCAGCTGCGTGCCGATCGTGCCGGACGCCCCGGTGAGCGCGACCGTCAGCGGCCGGCCGGGCCGGCGGGCGTGGAACTCCAGGTCCGCGGTCAGCCGGCGCGCGCGGGCCTCGAACTGGCGGCCCAGCGCCGGGCCCATCAGCCGGTCGCCGAAAGCCTTGTCGCCGGGCAGGGCCGCGTACTCCACCGTGTCGGTGACCACGGTCCCCCCGTGCCCGTCGTCGTCGAACCGGTGGTGGTGCTCCCACGAGGCCAGCGGACCCCTGACCATCCGGTCGCGGAACTCCCGGCCCGGGACGAACCCGTGGTGCTCCGCCGTCCAGGGCACCGAGGCGAGCCCGTAGCTGCCGGGCACGGCGACCCGCAGCCGGGACCGCGTGCCGTTCTGCAGCGGCGGGGAGGACTCCTCCACGACGGAGCCCGTCCACGCGGGGGTCAGCCGCGTGAGGGCTCCCGGGCGGGCGTGCCAGGCGAAGACGTCCTCGACGGGATGGGGCACGCGGGAGCTGAACGTGAAGGTGGTCATGACCGCTACTCAACCCCCATCGCCGCGGTTCGTCCAGGACCCCGACCCCGCGGCGCCGCCGTGTCCCACCGGTGCCGGGCCGCCCCGCGCCCTTCCCCGGCCCCGCCGGGTTCGCTAGGGTGGGCACACGGCACAACGTAAGGAGGCTTCCTATGAGCACCCCGAACGACGACGCCCCCGACCTCGACGACGTCATCGAGCCGCAGGAGGACGCCCTGCCCCGCCCCATCCACCAGGGCCACGCGGGCATGCCCGAGAAGCTCGACGACGACGCCCTCGCCGCGGCCACCGAGCAGGAGCGGGTGGCCGCCGGGCTGCAGGACTACGCCCCCGGGCAGGTCCCGCCCGCGGCCGACCCCCTGCCCGAGGGCTCCTCCGAGGCGGCCGACCGTGCCCAGCGCGGCCTGGCCGAGGACGAGGGCGGCGCCTGATCCCACGCCCGGGCGGGCCGCCGCCGGCGGGCCGGCCGGACACCACCACCGAAGGAGCGACGTGATGGCCGAGAGAGGCAACACCAAGCACGGGTCGGAGCTCGACGACCAGATGAAGCACGAGGTCGAGGACGCACTGCAGGCCCGGCAGCCGGACCACGTGGAGGAGCACCGGCAGACCGAGCCGTGGGTCGACGACACCGACGACCCCGAGGTGCGCTCCTCCGTCGAGGAGCGCGAGCGCCCGGAGCGGCCCGAGGACCCGCAGTAGCACGGCCCGGGCCCCGGCCCGCCGTCCGCGGCGGGCCGGGGCCCGGGCTTGCCCCGCGGCGGGCCGTCGCCCACAGTGGAGGGCGTGAACACTCCCGGACGCATCGCGCTCATCCGCCACGGCCAGACCGACTGGAACCTGGAGGAGCGGCTGCAGGGCGCCACGGACGTCCCGCTCAACGACACCGGACGGCACGAGGCCCGCGCCGTCGCCCGGCGGCTGCACGCCGGGGCGAGCCGCTGGGACGTGCTGGTCTCCTCACCGCTCAGCCGCGCCGTGGAGACCGCGCAGATCATCGGCGGGGTCCTCGGCCTCGAGCTGAGCGAGACCTGCCCCGGGCTCGTGGAGCGCGGCTTCGGGCCGTGGGAGGGCTCCACCCTCGCCGGACTCGAGGCGCAGGCCCGGGACGCGATCCTGGCCGAGGGGGAGCCGGCGGAGGAGGTGGCCCGCCGCGGCACGGCCGCGCTGCGCCGCATCCGCGACGCGCACCCGGGGCGCAACGTCCTGGTCGTGGCCCACGGCTCGCTGATCCGTCTGACGGTCTCCGTGCTCAACGGCGAGACCCACCCCCGGGTGCGGAACTGCGAGGTGGTCCAGGTGCGGACCGAGGCCCTCGACGACGCCCGGCTGCGGGACGACGTGCCCGAGCCCACCGCCCCCTGACAGGGCGGTGTTCGTTCAATAAGCTGGACGGACCAGGGACGGTCCCACGAGGTGCCGTCCACCCCTGGGGCGGCGACGGCGGCGCACAGACCGCGCCCGTGCCGCCCACGGCGACGAAGGCGTGATGCGGCTGTGGCCCCTGACCAGTACACGATCCCCGACGAGGACCGCACGGAGACGCTCCGGGTGATCCCGCAGACCCCGCAGTGGGACGGAGAGCGGGCGTGGATCAACGAGTACTACCGCCACGTCCCGCAGGAGGACCTGCTCGCGCGCACCGAGGAGCAGCTGCGCGAGCGCGCCGACCACCACCAGGAGGTCGGCCGGGTGCGCGCCCCGGGCGAGATCGTCGTGGGGGTGCGCCAGGAGGACTCGAGCTCGGTGGTCTTCGTGGTCACCGAGGACGTGCCCTACCTCGTGAGCACCGTGAACGCGGAGATCGCCGCCAAGTGGGGCGGCGCCCGCCTGGTCATCCACCCCGTGCTGGTGGCGACCCGCGACGAGGACAGCCACGAGCTGCGCGAGCTCCAGCAGGTCCCCGACTTCTCCGCGAGCGCCAGCGGTGACACCACCGCGCTGCCGAGCCTGGCGAACTTCCGGGCCTCCGGCGGGACGCGGCACGTGGTGGAGTCCTGGATCTCCGTGGAGCTCTCCCGCCCGATCTCCGACGAGACCGCCCAGCAGCTCGTGGACCGGCTGTCCACCCTGCTCCGCGACGTCCAGCGCGTCGACGAGGACCAGGAGCAGCTCAAGGCCCGCGTCGAGCGGCTCGCCGGGGAGCTGGACCGGCTGCGCACCCTGGAGCTGCCCGGGGGCGGCCACCCCCCGATGGTCGGCCCCTCCCAGGACTTCCTGCGCTGGCTGATCGGCGGCAACTTCATCCTCATGGGCTTCAAGGAGTACGACCTCGAGGAGACCGACGACGGCCTGGCCCTCGCCAGCCGGCCCGGGACGGGACTGGGCCTGCTCGTGGAGCACGAGGGCAAGCCCCACCGCCAGCAGCTCACCGGCCTGGGCCGGGAGCACGCCCGCGAGGCCGGCACCCTGTTCGTCACGAAGGCCAACCGCCGCTCGTCCATCCACCGCCGCGAGTACCTCGACTACGTCGGCGTCGCCAAGTACGACGACGAGGGCCGGATCGTGGGGGAGTACCTGGTGCTGGGGCTGTTCACCCGCCGGGCGTACAACACCCCGGCACGGGAGACGCCGCTGCTCAAGGAGAAGCTGGCGGAGGTCGCCGAGCGCTTCGGCTTCCTCGAGGACTCCCACTCCGCCCGGGACCTCATGGGCAACATCGAGGACTACCCGCGGGACGAGCTCTTCCACATGACCGCGGAGGAGCTCTACGAGATCATGCGCGGCGTCATGGGCCTGGACGAGCGGCGCCAGACCCGGCTGTTCCTGCGCCA
Organism: Kocuria sp. CNJ-770; assembly: GCF_001942375.1. NCBI lineage: Bacteria > Bacillati > Actinomycetota > Actinomycetes > Micrococcales > Micrococcaceae > Kocuria > Kocuria sp. CNJ-770. The sequence continues at coordinate 5,154 of NZ_MKJW01000080.1, read as the reverse complement.
GGACCACTTCGGCCGGTTCATGTCCGCGGTCCTCTTCCTGCCCCGGGACCGGTACAACACGTCGGTGCGCGGGCGGATCGAGGCGGAGCTGCGGCGGACCTTCGACGCCGAGTCCATCGACTTCGACGCCCGGCTGTCCGCCTCCACGCTGGCCCGGCTGTTCTTCCGCATCCGCCTGCCGTACACCGGGCAGGTGCAGTCCTTCGACCGGGCGGGCCTCGAGGCGCGGCTGCGCGCGGCCGTGCGGTCCTGGTCCGAGGCGCTGGTGCGGGCGATCCACCGCGAGTTCCCGGAGGACGTGGCCCGCACGCACGCCGAGAACTGGGCGGAGGCGTTCCCGGACGCCTACCGGGCGGACTACGAGATCGAGGAGGCCGTCGAGGACCTCCAGCGCTGCGAGGAGCTCTGGGGCCGCGACCCGGACCTGCCCGCGGAGGTGCGCGTGGTCGACGACCCCGGGGGCGTGCGGCTGAACATCTACCTCACCCGGTCCCTGTCCCTCACCGCGCTGCTGCCCATGCTGCAGAACCTGGGGCTCACGATCCTGGACCAGAAGCCCTACGAGGTCACCCCCGCCGACGGGCGCCACTTCCAGCTCTACGACTTCGGCGTGCGCCTGCCCGAGGGCGTGGACGCCATCGGCCCGGAGGACGCCCAGACCGAGGACCTCATCGAGGACACCCTGTGCGCGGTGCTGTCCAACCGCTCGGAGTCCGACTCCCTGAACCGGCTGGTCCTCACCGAGCGGCTGACGTGGCGGACGGTGGCCGTGCTGCGCTCCTACGTCCGGTACCTCCTGCAGCTCGGGCACCCCAACTCGTTCGACTACATCGCGGACACGCTCCTGGCCTTCCCCGCGGTCACCCGCGGGCTGGTCGAGTTCTTCGAGGCGAGCTTCAACCCCGCGCTCGACGACGCCGTGCGCGGCTCCCAGCGCGACGCCGCGCAGTCCCGGCTGATGGAGGCCCTCGACGAGGTCCCCACCCTCGACGCGGACAAGCTGCTGCGGGCGCTGACCGAGATCATGGCCGCCACCGTGCGCACCAACGTGTACCGGCACCGGCCCACCATGGCCTTCAAGCTCAACCCCGGGCGGATCAGCGCCGCCCCGCGGCCGCACCCCATGTTCGAGATCTGGGTGTGGTCCCCGCGGGTCGAGGGCACGCACCTGCGCTTCGGACCGGTGGCCCGCGGCGGGCTGCGCTGGTCGGACCGCCGCGAGGACTTCCGCACCGAGGTGCTGGGCCTGGTCAAGGCGCAGATGGTGAAGAACTCGGTGATCGTGCCCAACGGGGCCAAGGGGGGGTTCTACCCCAAGCAGCTGCCGGACCCCGCCGTGGACCGCGACGCCTGGGTGCGCGAGGGCCGCGAGGCGTACAAGATGTTCATCGCCTCCCTGCTGGACATCACCGACAACCTGGTGCGGGACGAGACCGGCCACGACGTGGTGGTGCACCCGGAGCACGTGGTGCGCCGCGACGGCCAGGACTCCTACCTGGTGGTGGCCGCGGACAAGGGCACGGCGTCCTTCTCCGACACCGCCAACGCGATCTCCGCGGAGTACGGGTTCTGGCTCGGCGACGCCTTCGCCTCCGGCGGGTCGGTGGGCTACGACCACAAGGCCATGGGCATCACCGCCCGTGGGGCGTGGGAGTCCGTGAAGCGGCACTTCTTCGAGCTGGGCGTGGACACCCAGACGGAGGACTTCACCGTGGTGGGCGTGGGCGACATGTCCGGGGACGTGTTCGGCAACGGCATGCTGCTCTCCGAGCACATCCGCCTGGTCGCCGCGTTCGACCACCGGGACATCTTCCTGGACCCGGACCCGGACCCGGCCGTCTCCTACGCCGAGCGCGAGCGGCTCTTCGGCCGGCCCCGCTCCTCGTGGCAGGACTACGACCGGGAGAAGATCTCCGCGGGCGGCGGGGTGTACTCGCGCACGGTGAAGTCCGTGCCGGTCTCCCCGCAGGTCCGCGAGGCCCTGGGCCTGCCGGACGGGGTCGAGGAGCTGTCCCCGATCGAGCTGATCCGCGCGATCCTCACCGCCCCGGCGGACCTGCTCTACAACGGCGGCATCGGCACCTACGTGAAGTCGGCGCGGGAGTCCCACACGGACGTGGGGGACAAGGCGAACGACGCGATCCGGGTCGACGGCGCGGACCTGCGGGTCAAGGTGGTGGGCGAGGGCGGCAACCTCGGCTGCACCCAGCTCGGGCGCGTGGAGGCCGCCCTCGGCGGCGTGCTGCTGAACACGGACGCGATCGACAACTCCGGCGGCGTGGAGTCCTCCGACCGCGAGGTCAACATCAAGATCCTGGTGGACCGGATGGTCGTGGCCGGAGAGCTGACCGCCGAGGAGCGGGCCGGGTTCATCGAGGCCATGACGGACGAGGTGGCCGGTCTCGTGCTCGAGACCAACGTGGCCCAGAACGTGCTGCTCACCACCGAGCGGGCCCGCGTGCGGGACCTCAACGAGGCCTACATCCGGTTCATGCACTGGCTCGAGGACACGGCCGACCTCGACCGGGCGATCGAGTTCCTGCCCACCGACGAGCAGCTGCGCGAACGCGCCCGCACCGGGCACGGCCTCACCTCCCCGGAGCTGTCCGTGCTCGCGGCCTACGCCAAGATCCAGCTCTCCGAGGCCCTCGTCGAGGGCGGCCTGGCCGAGGACCCCTGGTTCGACGAGGTGCTGGAGAAGTACTTCCCGGAGCAGATCACCCGGCGCTTCGGCGAGCTCGTCGGCACCCACCCCCTGCGGGCGGAGATCATCGGCACGATGGTCGCCAACCAGATGATCAACTACGGCGGGATCGCCTTCGTCTACCGGGTCATGGAGGAGACCGGCTGCGAGCCCGTGGAGGTCGCCCGCGCGTTCGTGGCGGCGGTGCAGATCTACGAGATCGAGCGCTACGCCCACCAGCACCAGGAGCTGCCCGCCGACGTGCCCACGGAGGTGTGGGACCGGATGTTCCTGGACATGCGCCGGCTGCTGGACCGCGTGGTGCGCTGGCTCATCCACCGGCAGGAGACCGCCAACCCGGTCGCCGAGGTCATCGAGCGGTACAAGCCCACGGTGGACATCCGCTTCCTCGAGGACCGGCTGCTGGGGGAGGACTCCCGTCAGCGGGTCGACTCCCACGCGGAGGCGGCCGCGCGGCAGGGCGTGCCGGGCCCGCTGGCCACCGAGTGGTCGCAGCTGCTGGACGCGTTCGCGCTGCTCGACGTCGCCCGCCTCGCCCACGCCTCGGGCGAGGCCGTGACCGAGGACGGCGCCCTCGACGAGGAGCAGATCAAGACCATCGCCAAGGTCTACTTCCGGCTCTACGACCGGTACCGGATCGAGAGCCTGCTCAACCGCATCACGGACCTGCCGCAGACCACCCGCTGGGAGAACCTCGCGCGGATGTCCATGCGGGAGGACGTCTACGCCACGCTCGTGGCGCTGGCCGACCAGGCGCTCCGGGCCCCGGGGCGGACCGCCCGCGAGAAGGTCGACGCCTGGGAGGAGGCCAACGAGTCCCGCCTGGCGCGGCTGCGCCAGGTGCTCGGGGAGATCGAGGCCGAGAGCACGGGCGAGCCCGCCACCGAGCTCGCGTCCCTGTCCGTGGCCCTGCGGACCATGCGCAGCGCCCTGACCGGGTAGGCCGACCGGTGGAGGGAACGGCCGCGGTCGTCGGCGCGGGGCCCAACGGGCTGGCCGCGGCCGTGGTCCTGGCCCGGGCCGGGCTCGACGTCACGGTGCACGAGGCGGCCGGCACACCCGGCGGGGCGGCGCGCTCCGCCGCGGCGCTCGGCCCGGGCACGGTGGTGGACCTCGGCTCCGCGGTGCACCCCTTCGGGGTGGCCAGCCCGCTGTTCTCGCGGCTGGGCCTGCACCGCCACGGGCTGGAGTGGCTGCACCCGCCGGTGGTCGCGGCCCATCCCCTCGACGACGGCCCGCCCGGGCTGCTGCACCGCTCCCTCGAGCGCACCGCCGCGGAGCTGGGTCCGGACGGCCGGGCCTGGTCGGCGCTGCACCGGGGCGTGGTCGGGCGCTGGGAGCAGACGGTGGAGTCCGCCCTGGGCCCGCTCGTGCGGGTGCCCGAGCACCCGGCGGCCCTGGCGTCCTTCGGACTCCGGGCGCCGTGGCCGGCCGCGGCCACGGCGCGGGCGCTGTTCCGCACCGAGCAGGCCCGGGGCCTGTTCGCGGGATCCGCGGCGCACGCCGTGCTGCCCCCGCGCCACGTGCTGACCTCGGCGTTCGGCACGCTGTTCGGCGCCGCCGCCCACGCCACGGGCTGGCCCGTGGCCCGGGGCGGGTCCCAGGCGATCGCCGACGCGCTCGTGGCCGACCTCCGGGAGCACGGGGGCCGCGTGCTGCTGGACCGCCCGGTGACCGACCTCGCCCAGGTGCGCCCGGCCGAGCTGGTCCTGCTGGACCTCACGCCCCGGCAGGTGCTGGGCCTGGGCGGGCTCGGGCTGCCGCCTCGGTACCGCCGGGCGCTGTCCCGCTGGCGCTACGGGACGGCCTGCTACAAGGTCGACCTCCTGCTGGACGGCCCCGTGCCCTGGCGCGACCCGCGGGTGGCCCGGGCCGGGACCGTGCACGTGGGCGGGACGCTCGCGCAGATCGGGGCCGCGGAGTCCCAGGCCCGCGCGGGACGGCTCCCCGAGCGGCCGTTCGTCCTGGTGGCCCAGCAGGGGGCCGCGGACCCGTCCCGGGCACCGGCCGGGCAGCAGGTGCTGTGGGCCTACGCCCACGTCCCGCACGGCTGCGACGACCCCCGGGCCGGGGAGCGGGTGCTCGAGCAGCTGGAGCGCTTCGCCCCCGGCGTGCGCGACCGGGTCCTGGCCCGGGTCGACACCCCGCCGTCCGGGCTGCAGGCGTGGAACGCCAACCTGGTGGGCGGCGACATCGGCGGGGGCGCCCTGGACGGGCTGCAGCAGGTCTTCCGGCCCGTCGTCCGGACCGACCCCTACGCCACCGGCGTGCCCGGGGTCTTCCTGTGCTCCTCCTCGACCCCGCCCGGCGGCGGGGTGCACGGGATGGCCGGCTACCACGCGGCCCGCCGCGCCCTGACCGGCCTGGCCCGCGAACGCGCCGGCGCCGGCGGGGCCCGGCGGTAGCGCACCGGCCCGCGGGACGGCGGGACGGGGCGGGCGCGCGGGTGG